>JALVLX010000001.1 GCA_027032855.1 Flavobacteriales bacterium
GGGAACCGGTGATGAACTAATGCACAAATACGGTTTAGATGCCGACGGAATTTATGATGCTGTCAAACGTGTATTGAAGAAAAAACAGTAGTTTTTCAAAAAAATATTTATCAATGAGTGAAGAAAACACGCAACATATCAAGCAAGTGATAGCTGCAATGCGCAAAGATAAAAAGCTCAAAAAAGGGCTTGAAAAAGCGCAGGTCAAACAATTGTGGCGCAAATTGATGAGTGAGACGATTGACAAGTACACTTCAAATATCACTTATAGTAGTGGTACGTTGACCGTGTATTTGACCTCATCGGCAATGCGTGAAGAGCTCAACAGGGGTAAAGACCGAATCATCAAATTGATTAATAATGAGTTGGGTGAAAACATCATAGTTAAGATTGTATTTAAATAATTTATAAAATAGAAGATTTTTGTTTAATATTAAAGAAAATAGTATCCGTAGAAAAACCAAGGAATTGGTTAAAACCCTTTCCAAACGGCAAATACCTTCAGGTCCGGTTCGAAAAGTTGTGGTTCTTAACAATCCGCAATCAAATTTGACTTTTGAGAATTTAAAATATGTTCAAAAAACCTTTAATTTAAGCAGTAGTCAATTTGATATTTTTACTTTTAAAGACAAAAACGACCACTACAACGAATTGCGCGGCATTGTAGCTGATAAAAATGTTTTTTCGACATTAGGAAAAATTGAAACCCCCGAAATCTTAGAGTTTCTAGATCGGTCTTATGACTTATTATTGGATTTTACAAACATGTCCAATTTCTATGAAAAACATCTATCTCTTTCCATAAAAGTCTCTTTTAGAGTCGGTTATTTGAATGAAGAAGCATTATATGATTTAATGTTGGATATTCCTAAAGGAGATATTAAACTATTTGCCGATGAAACAGCCCGTTATTTGAAGATAATAGGGCTTCTAAGTTAAAACCGGTTGCGGTGTTTCATTAAAAAACTTCATTATTTCAATTGTCAAAAGACGATTTTTTGAGGTAAGCGAAAAAAACTTAAATTTGTTCAAAATTTATTTGAATGAAGAAAATCTTGATATTCCTAGCATTCTTGCTTTCACAGCATTTTTTGGCACAACAGAAACTCTACGAAAAAAAAGACAAAAGCCAATTAAAAATACCGTATAATACTTTTGATTATAACGAAATTGAAGGACAAGTAGCCGACACCGTACATACGGCTTTAAAACCTTGGCATTTTTATGAAGTCAATCCGGACATTATTCAAAATAGATACAAAAATTTACTTTTACACAAAAAATCTTGGTTTGGTCGTAAGCTTTTTGACGAACACTTTTTTGCTATAAACGGGCCTGATTATTGGATCAGTATTGACCCGGTGGTTGATGGGCGTTTCGGTAAAGATAATTTAGATACCAAAACTTTTCAAAATACACGAGCCATCAGGGTAGAGGGGGCTTTAGGTCAAAAATTTTCTTTTAGTTCCACCGTAGCAGAAAATTATGCCGTTTTTCCCAAGTTCTTAGAACGTTATGCATGGACTACCCGCCCGCACATTATTCCGGGTTACGGACTTAACAAAAGTGAAGATATGTTGCATACTGATTTTCCGGATGCAGCCGGCTATATGGCTTTCAAACCAAGTAAATTTTTCTTTTTTGAGCTTGGTCACGGCAAGCATTTTATTGGAGAAGGTTATCGTTCGTTGTTTTTGTCGGACAATGCAACCAACTATCCGTATTTTCAAGTATCTGCACATTTTTGGCATGTCAAATATACAACCATGTGGACAGCTTATCAAGATTTGCGACCGGAATATACCGTTAATGGTGTTTATAAAAAGAAATTCTCGGCAATACATTATATCAGTTGGAATGCCACTAAAAAACTGAATTTCGGATTCTTCGAATCGGTTATCTGGTACAATGAAAACAGAAGGGGATTTGATGTAAATTTTCTCAATCCTTTGATTTTCTTTAAAACCGTTGAATATGAAGCGGGTTCCAATGCCTCAAATACAGTTATCGGTTTATTATCGCGATACAGATTGCCAAAAAAAATCAGTGTTTACGGACAATTTTTGCTGGACGAAATGACGGTCAAGAAGTTTTTTGGAACCAAAGGCTATTGGGGCAACAAGTTTGGCTATCAATTGGGCGTGAAGTATCACGACGCGTTTAACATTCCCAACCTGTTTGTCAGAGCCGAATACAATCACGTACGACCTTATACTTACGCACACAATACCTTAACCAATTATGCCCATAATTACCAAGCACTGGCACACCCTTGGGGGGCTAATTTCAAAGAAGTTTTGTTTGAACAACAATACCGAAAAAAACGTTTGTATGTGCATAATATCATGATTTCCGGACAAAAAGGTTTTGATTTTCCCAATGATTCTATTGCTTACGGTGGTGATGTTTACAACTACATCCGTCCACAAGATAAAAATGATAATAAGTATATGTTGCAAGGTAATTTGGGTAAAATATTTTACGACAATTTTGAAGCGGGGTATATTGTCAATCCGGCTACAAATCTGAAGCTTTTCGGTGGATTTATCTATCGTAAAACTAGCATAGAAGCCCCAACGGAAACAATTAAAAACGAAACGACAAAGTATTTCTATATAGGTGTAAGAACGCATCTATGGAATGACCATTTTGATTTGTTTTAATTTGTAGAGACGAAATATATTTCGTCTCAAATTATCAAACAACAAGTTAATAATGTCAAGCGACAAAGTGCGGGGTGCGTTTGAATTGAAAATGAAAAATGGAGAATGGAACGAAGTGACATCCCGTCTCCACTGTGAGCGGGATTGATAACGAGATTTCTTATCGCTTCTATGTTGCTCTGTCTAAATGATACACAACCATCAAATAAACGATTAACCATATAACCAGATAACAGAATAAATATGAAAATAGCTCTGGCACAAATTAACGTCATCATAGGCGATTTTGAATACAATACCCGTAAAATTCTTAAATATATTTCTTTGGCAAAAGATAAGGGAGCCGATATCGTTATTTTTCCGGAATTGGCAATAACAGGCTATCCTCCTAGAGATTTTCTTGAGTTTGCGGATTTTATTGAAAAAGCAGAACAGCGTATTGAACAGATTAAACAAGCGACTGAAGACATTGCCGTTGTCATTGGGACGCCGACTCGTAATCCGGTGATTGAAGGAAAAGATTTGTACAATTCGGTCGTGTTTTTGTACCAAGGCAAAGAAATATATCGCCAGCACAAAACGCTGTTGCCGACTTATGATATTTTTGATGAAGCCCGTTATTTTGAAGAAGCTACCGAATGGCAAACAGTAGAATTTAAGGGACATAAAATAGCTTTAAGCGTATGCGAAGATTTATGGAATTTGGGAAACGAAAATCCGCTTTATACCATCAATCCGATGGCGCAATTGATGCCACAACAGCCTGATTTTATCATCAATGTATCGGCAAGTCCGTTTGATTATACACATGCTGAAGAACGCATTAGGATTTTGAAGGAAAACGTCAAAGCCTATCAAATTCCGGTTTTTTATGTCAACCACGTAGGCGCGCAGACCGATATTATTTTTGATGGTGGTTCGTTGGTAATAGCACCCAATCAAACCGTGCATACCGAAATGCCCTATTTTGTTGAAGATTTGCAAATAATTGATTTAGAAGAAGTTAAGGCTAACGAGATTAGCAGAGAGCAAGTCAAAGACAAAATTCCGATGATACACGAAGCCTTGGTATTAGGCATAAAAGATTATTTCGGCAAAATTGGTTTTAAGACGGCTGTTGTCGGACTGTCGGGTGGTTTGGATTCTGCCGTAACGACGGTATTGGCTGTTGAAGCACTCGGAAAGGAAAACGTACGGGTATTGTTGATGCCGTCACAGTTTTCATCGGATCATTCGGTCAAAGATGCTGAAGATTTGGCTAAAAATTTAGGCATCCGCTACGATATTCTCCCGATAAAGGATATTTTTGAAAGTTATACCCAACAACTCAATCCGCTGTTTGAAGGACATGATTTTGATGTAACGGAAGAAAATATTCAAGCGCGTATCAGAGGTAATCTGTTGATGGCGATTTCCAACAAGTTCGGAAATATTTTACTCAACACCAGCAACAAAAGTGAGATGTCTGTTGGTTACGGGACACTTTACGGCGATTTGGCGGGTGGTATTTCCGTCATTGCCGATGTGTATAAAACCGAGGTCTATGATTTGGCGCGCTATATCAATCGTGATAAGGAAATAATCCCAATTAACACGATACAAAAACCGCCGTCAGCCGAACTGCGCCCTAACCAAAAAGACAGTGACAGCTTGCCGGATTATGATATTTTGGATACGATTTTAAAACAATATATTGAAGAGCGCCGAGGACCAAAAGAAATCATTGCCCAAGGTTATGACCGGACATTGGTTGAAAGAATATTGAAAATGGTAAATAGAAATGAATTTAAACGTCACCAAACCGCACCGGTCTTACGGGTTAGTCCCAAAGCATTTGGTATGGGTAGGCGTATGCCTATTGTGGCTAAGTATTTGGAGTAGTTTTTAAATATTTTTCAGACGTTTTAAAATCTTCTCAGCACGGTTGCGGTATCCGGCACTTTGCGATACAATATTCTCCGATAATATGGCTTTGAGTTCCGGAAGCACCCATTTTTCAGAAGCAGGCAGTTGTCCCAAATCAAACACAATTTGCATAGCCTGCACTTTGGTAGCCACGCGATAATCACCTATAAGCCAGTCAAAAGCAACGGTAATGATCATATAAATCTGTGTTACTGTCAAAGGGATTTTTATTTCTTCTTTTGAAGACAAGTGTTTTTGAACCATCAAGTACGTGATTTTAGCCACCGGACGAACAGCTGAATCGTTTTTTATGAGTGCTAAGGATTTGATAAAGAAATCCAGATGTGGCAACAATAAATTAAAATCTTTAAAAACAACAAATTCCAAAACCCAAGCGGCTTTGTAGTGCCAAGTGTATGAAGGTGTGAAGGACAATTGCAATAATTCTGAAATTTTTTCCGGATGGTTTAAGAAATAGTTTGCGGCTTGTAGTCTGTTCTCCCTACCGGCGTCGGGGAGTTGTTCTATAATTTTCTTGGCAGACATATATGAGGAGTTGTAAGTTGAAAGTGAAAAGTTGAAAGTTTTTTATAATCTGTTATTGTTCTTATTGCTTTTTACTAAACAAACCGGATTTTGCAGCAACGTCCAAAAAAACTTCAAAAGGTGTTTGGTGTTCAATGTCATATTCAAATATTTTGTAGCGTTGTTGCCATTCTTTTAATAATTGCTTGGTGATGTCCGGAATAATAACAGGGTCACGTTTGCCCAAACTGATAATATGTTCAGTATCAGATGCCAATTGACGGTTATCCGGACGTATCAAAACACTCATAATCAATGCCGGATTGAGTAAAAGTGTTGGAATCCGGTAATAATTTCCCAAATGAAAACCAAAAAATCCTCCCATACTACTCCCTACAATAACGTCAGGAGAGTGGTGTTGAATTAGTTTTTCAATTTTTTTATAAGCTTCGGGGATATTTTGATAGGATAACAATGGATTAACCACTTTGCCAAATCGTTGTAACCATTTAGTACGGCTGGTAATATTGGTGCTGTTTAATCCGTGTAAATACAGAGTAGTCATAGTTCTAAATGTTTCATGATTTTATCGGTAGCTCCAACATTTTTAAGCGCATACTCTTTGGTTATCCGGGCTTTTTGCTCTCGCAAATCCGGATTTTGAATGAGGTTGTCCAAAATGTTTTGCAGTTCAGCATAGTTTTGAATGCTTACCAATCCGCCTAACATTTTTAAATCAACAGCTTCCTTGAATTTGTCAATATGAGGACCGGTTATGATAGGGACCCCGAAAACCGCCGGCTCCTGAATATTATGAATACTTTTACCAAAACCATTGCCGATATAAACCATGTCTGCATCGGCGTAAATTTTATTGAGCAACCCTATAGTGTTTAATATCAGTACTTTGCAGTCTGTAAATTTTGTGTTTTTTTCTATTCCGGAGTAACGGATTGTCGAAACTTGCAATTTTTTTTCAATCTCGTCAATATGTGCATCGTTAACTTCATGAGGCGCGATGATTATTTTAAAATCATGCGGACTTTCATTGATATATTGTGCCAGCAAATCTTCATCTTTTGGCCAAGTACTGCCGGCTATCAACAGCAATTTGTCTTGCTTAAAATTTTTGACAAAATCATAAGATTGTGTAGTTTGAGCTATTTGATACACACGGTCAAAACGGGTGTCGCCTGTCACAGTAATGTTTTGAAAACCTTGTTGATGCAATACTTTTTTGGAATTCACATCTTGCACAAAAAAATGATTGATGGCTTGTAATGAATCTTTCAGCCAAGGATTGTAGGCTTTGAAAAACGGATGATTTTTGGCAAACAGCCCCGAAATAAGATAAGTTTTGATTTGACGGTTTTTCAATTCGTGTAAATAGTTGGGCCACAAATCATATTTTACAAAAAACACTGCGGATGGTTGTACCAAATCAAGGAATTTTTTGACGTTTCGGCGTGTATCTATTGGCAGGTAGCTGACACAATCTGCCGGTGTTTTATCTTTTTTCACTTCGTATCCGGAAGAGGAAAAGAAGGTTAAAATTATTTGATAATCAGAGTGTTGTTGTCTTATTTTTTCTATTAAAGGTAAGGCTTGCTCATATTCTCCCAAAGACGAAACGTGAAACCAAATATTTTTTTTACCGGATTGCAAACAAGCCTTAAGTTTTGGAAAGAGTTGTTTTTGTCCGGTTGCAAAATACCGGACTTTTTGCCCAAAAAAATTTCCGAAAAGTCCTAATAACTTTCCGGAAACCTGTAGCAATATATTGTATAAATATTTCAACTTTATATGTTAAGTTAATATCTATGCCAATCTGAGTGGCATCACTAACATCGTAACAAATTCGCCTTCTTCCAAACCATCTACAGGGTGTATCAATGCCGCTTTGCTTGGTAGAGACATATTGATTGAAATTTCATCAGAATCAAGATTGGCAAGCATCTCGATTAAAAATTTGGAATTAAATCCGATGGCCATATCTTCACCTACGTAGTTGCAAGTCATACGTTCTTCGGCTTTGCTCGAAAAATCCAAATCTTCGGCAGAAACTTTCAATTCCGAACCAATGATATCAAAACGGATTAAGTGGGTAGCTTTACTGGCAAAAATATCAATCCGCTTGACCACATTGAGCAAGTTTTGACGGTCAATTACCATAACGTTAGGGTTTTCATTAGGAATAACCGCACCGTAATTGGGGTATTTACCGTTAATCAATCTTGATAAAAGTTGAATGTTGTCAAAGGTAAATTTAACATTGCGGTCATTGTAGGTAATATTGACATCATCATCAAAACCGGCAATATGATTTTTTAAGATTTGCAAAGGTTTTTTAGGTACGATAAAATCAATTTCGGAAGGCGCTTTCATGTCTCTTCGTTCATATTTAACCAACTTGTGAGCATCGGTTGCTACGAAATTCAAACCTTCCGGAGAAAATTCAAATAAGACACCGGTCATGGTAGGACGAAGGTCGTCAGTGCCGGTAGCAAAGATTGTTTTACTGATGGCATCAGCCAAAATACTTCCGGGCATATTGAGATTTTCCGATTCGTCCATTTCCACCGGATTGGGATAGTCTTCTGCATCACTGTAAGCAAAACTGTATTTACCGGTTTCGCTTATCAAATCCATAGTTCCGTCTTCTTTAAACATAAAGGTCAAAGGTTGGACGGGTAAGGCTTTGATGGTATCTACCAACATACGGGCAGGCAATAGAAAAGAGCCTTCTTCGGAGGATTCAACAGGAACAATTGCCGTCATGGTAGTTTCCAAATCCGACGCAGTGATTTTTAAGGTGTTTTGGTGTAGTTCAAACAAAAAATTGTCCAAAACTGGAACTGTATTGTTATTGTTAATGACGTTTTTTAACGCCTGTAAATTTTTAATTAATTCGTCACTTGATACTAATAATTGCATAGTCTTATTTTTTTCGTAACAAAAATACGAATTATTTTTTAGTTTGAGAGGGAAACAAATATTTTATGCCTATACTAACATTTGCCGACATTAAAAAGCTTGCTTGAAAATCCAACTGCCATTGTTCGGCTAAATCCACATCGAAACCTAAAAGTAATTGCATGTAATCAAAATACTTGTTTTTATAAGGTTTATCTGTATTGTGATAAACTAATTTGCCGTTATCAAATATGTCGTAAGTAGAAGTGTATTTTAACGGAACATTAAATAATACGCCGGCTCGCGGATGCCATTTTTTAGGATTTTCAAAACGAAAATACAAAGGAGAAGAAATATGCCATAACTTCAGATCGAGATTGTATGTAACATCATCCGATTTGTGTTTGAAGCCACCGTGGTTTAATCCAAATCCTAAGCCACTATATACATACCATTCTTTAATTAAAGGAAAATCTAAGTGAGCGTCAAAACCGGGTCGGAAAACTATTGAGGCGTCTTCGTAGAAATTGAAGGAATAAAAAACTGTTGTGCCTGTTGATAAAGTAAACGATGTATTTTGAGCTTGAAGCTTAAATAAAAACAGAATGAAAAATGTTATAATCAAATTTTTTTTCATAAGGCATTTTTTTTTAATAATCGGGGTATAAAAATTTAACATCCATTCGTCCTTTAGTGATTCTCATGTGGTGGTTATTTTCATCGACTAAATCGGCTTCAAAAATGCCACTGAAATGGTCATGTAAAGTGTCAATTTCCAAAACTCTTAAAAAAGTTTTTCTGTTGTCAGTAGCATGAAAAGTTGTAATATCAACATTTGCCGTACAGGTATTACCGTTTGTGCCGGTTATTTGATATAAGCCTTTTCCTTTAAAGTTCGTGATTGTGTAATCAATTTTTACATTGCCGCAAATATGAACATGGAGCGTGTCGTTTGAAACTGTAATTTCAAGTGAATTATGTCTCATACCTATAGAACACATTGGTACAACCGGTTCGTCATTGAGGTAATAAAAGACAGAATCTTCACCAAACTCATTAAAATCTTTTAAACAACTTTCCAATCCGGTAAATATTACAATAGCCGAAATAATTAGAAACAATTTTTTCATAGAAAACGTTTTAATTATAATTTTATATCAAAAATCATTCCAATTTTTATAATGAAAATTATGATAATTATTGCTTACATTTGTAAGCGAAAAATATAAGTTGATGAAAGTATTAGTTACAGGAGGATTAGGATTTATCGGTTCCCATACAGTTGTTGCCTTGCAAGAAAAAGGGTATGATGTTGTGATTATCGACAATCTGTCCAATTCAGATATCGGTGTTTTAGACGGTATTACACGTATTACGGGTATTCGTCCGGAATTTGAAGAAATTGACTTGCGAGACAAAGCCAAAGTCATCGATTTTTTTAACCGGCATACAAATATTGACGGTATTATCCATTTTGCGGCGTCCAAAGCAGTCAACGAAAGTGTACACAAACCTTTGTTGTATTATGAAAATAATATTGGTACGTTGGTATATTTGCTGCAACAAATGCAAGAAAAATCCATTCGAAACTTTATTTTTAGTTCATCATGCACTGTTTACGGTGAACCTGATAGTTTGCCTATTACAGAATCGGCACCGGTTAAGCCGGCGCTGTCGCCTTACGGAAATACCAAGCAAATAGGCGAAGAGATAATCCGTGATACTGCCAAGGCTTATCCGGAATTTAAAAGTATTGCTTTGAGATATTTCAACCCGATAGGGGCACATCCTTCCGGACATATCGGGGAGTTACCTTTGGGGGTTCCGCAAAATTTGGTACCTTTTGTAACGCAAACAGCTGCGGGTATCCGAGAAGTGTTATCTGTATTTGGGGATGATTATCCAACGCCTGACGGAACGGCTATTCGCGATTATATTCACGTGGTTGACTTGGCAGAATCGCATGTCGTTGCGCTAGAGCGTTTACTCTATGATAAGCAAAAAGCCAATTTCGAAATTTTTAACATAGGTACCGGACGCGGCAGTTCGGTCATGGAAATTATCAAAACTTTTGAAAAAGTCAATAATTTGAAACTTAACTACAAGATTGTCGGCAGACGTGAAGGCGACGTGACTGCTGTATGGGCAGACACAAGTTTAGGTGAAAAAGAATTGGGTTGGAAAGCTCGTTTGACCATGGAGGACGCCTTACGTGATGCATGGCATTGGCAACAAAAAATTTCAGCAAAATAAATTAAGATGTACGATTATATTGTTGTAGGCTTGGGTGTTGCCGGGTGGTCTTTTTTGCAAAAGTTAGATGAAAACCGGCAAAATTATGTGGTTTTTGACAACCGTTCGCAACAATCTACGCGGATAGCAGGCGGTATGTTCAATCCGGTGATTCTCAAACGTTTTACACCGGCTTGGAAAGCACATGAATTGTTGAATTATGCTTTGTTGCAGTTTCAAAAAGCCGAATTGCAATACGGTAATAAATACATACATTATATAGATATCTATCGCAAACTCACCGGCGTAGAAGAGCAAAACAATTGGATGGCGGCATCGGACAAACCTGTGTTGTCTGAATATATGAAAGACATTGTTTATGAAACTATAGACGGTATTGAAGCCCCTTATGGTTTTGGGGTGTTGCAAGGTACCGGTATTGTCAATGTCAGTCAATTGCTGGACGATGTTGCCGTTGATTTAAAACAACATGACAAGTTGGTAGAAGCGGCTTTTGATTATGAACAACTTCAAATACAAGACGGCTATGTTAGCTATCAAAATATCAAAGCACGCAAAATTGTTTTTGCCGAAGGTTATGGTTTGAAACGAAACCCTTTTTTTAAAGATTTACCTTTAACCGGAACCAAAGGTGAAATGCTGATGATTGAAACAGAAGTAGATATTCCTTATATCGTAAAATCTAATGTGTTTATAGCACCCAATGTCGCACAAAAAGGTCAATATTACGTAGGCGCTACTTATAATTGGGAAGACAAAACCAATACGCCTACAGCTGCCGCCCGCAAACATCTGGAAAGCAAATTGCAACAACTTTTCAATAAACCCTACAAAGTAGTCTTGCAAAAAGCCGGTATCCGTCCGACTGTTATCGACAGGCGACCGCTTGCCGGCAAGCATCCGAAATATGAGAATCTGGCGGTTTTAAACGGCATGGGTACCCGCGGTGTGATATTGGCTCCTACCGCTGCCAAACAATTGTTTCAATATTTGGAATTTGATATTCCGATGATGAAAGAGATAGATATCAGGCGGTTTGATAAAAAGTAAGGCTAATTTACGATTTCAAATTCTTCAGTTTGTTTAAATCAGAGAAGAGCAGTTTGATATTTTCATAAGAATTTTCAAGCGGGAAATCATCGGCGGTAACGTCTATCCATTCCACCCGTTCAATGCCTTCTTCTGTTTGCGGAACTAAAGCGCTTTTTTCTTGCTCATTCATTTTAAACCAGTGGGTGATTTTAAGGCGTTTTTTTTTGTTGTCATTATAAAGATGGTAAGTGTCAAGCAAAAAGTGGTCAATTTCAATGTTTTGAATACCACATTCTTCTTTCACTTCTCTGATAGCGGTTTCGGCAGGTTCTTCGCCGGGTTCCATTTTACCTTTGGGCAAATCCCATTTACCGTTACGGTAGATAAACAAATATTTTTGTTCGTCATTTTCGACAATGCCTCCGGCAGCTTCAATAACGTCAAAATGGGTTTTGAAAATTTCCCAAGCATCATTGAGTTTTGGGTGATACAGATACACTTCAGGTAAGAGGTTTGCTTGTAATTTGCTGATGATTTCGTCCAAGTTTACCGAAGAAAAAGCATATATATTTTGAGAACTTTCATTAAGATTGTCCGTAATCGTAATAGCTTTATCAAATATGTAAACTTTATAGGACATTGTTCTTAATTTATAAAACAAATTTAATAATAATCATTAAAAAATGAAAATTTTTTAATGAAAAAAAACGCAAAAAAATAGTAATTTGCTGTTTTTTAATGCGTTAAAAGCTATGTCCTGAAAGTTTTAGCTTAAAAATATTTTAAATTTCTGACGGCTTTTAGAGGTTCGTCATGATTGAAAATATAACTTGCGGCAACTAAAATATCGGCGCCTGAAGCAAAAAGTTTAGGAGCATTGCCATCATTGACACCACCGTCAACTTGTATTAAAGCCTTTGAACCGCTTGCTTCAATTAATTCTTTGGCTTCAGCAACTTTTTGATAAGTTTGTTCAATAAATTTCTGCCCGCTATATCCCGGATTGACCGACATTATCAAGATTAAATCTAATTCGGCAATAATATCCTTTAACAAGCTGACAGGGGTGTGTGGATTGAGAGCCACACCGGCTTTCATACCTATCTTCTTAATCAAATCAACCGTGCGGTTCAGATGAATTTGTGTTTCGTAGTGTACGGTCAAAACGTCCACGCCAACCAGCTTAAAGTTGTGAATATAGCGTTCCGGTTTTTCAATCATCAGGTGCGCATCAAAAACTTTTGTGGTGAGTTTGCGTAAACTTTTAATTACCGGCATGCCAAAACTGATATTCGGCACGAAATTACCATCCATGACGTCCAAATGTATCCATTCGGCTTCACTTTGGTTGAGCATTTTAAAAGTTTTTTCCAAATCGGCAAAATCTGCAGACAATATTGAAGGCGCAATGACGGGCGTTTTCATATCCTTGTTTTTTGGGCGAATTTACTAATAAAAAAGTGTTTTCGGAATATTTTTCCGTATTTTTGTCAAACTTTCATTTTTGTTGTTTAACCTAAAAAACAAGCATTACATCTATGAATTTTATACTTTTTGACAAAAAAATAACTAAAAGAGCACTTTTGCCTTTAACATATTTCAGGCCGGTAAGTGATATCCGTTGCGGTATTTTGACGCTTAAAGAAAAATGGGAATATTATTTGGACAGGCAGGTAAGTGTTTTGTCAGAAGCATATCTTTCTAAAAAATTTCCGGTGCATTTTGAAGAAGATAACATTTATATCAATAGTGCTTTGTTGCCGGATATAGCTTTGGTAGATGCTGTTCTAAATTTACAAACGAACGAAAAACTGCTTTATGGCGATAAGGTTTTGGCTTTCAGAACAGGCAAATTGTCTTGGGAAGCTTGTGGAAATTTTGAAGGAAAAGCAAAGTCTTATCAAAAAGCAGTTGAATTCATAGAAAGACCTTATGATATTTTTAGCAAAAATGCGTCACAAATCAAAGCCGATTTTGAATTTTTAACCCGTAACCGTCGTTCAAAAGAATTATCAGAAACAAATATCAAAATAGGTAAAAATCCTGTTTTTATTGAAGAAGGCGCCGTTGTGGAAGCGGTCATTTTTAATACGGATGACGGTCCTGTTTATATAGGCAAAAATGTAAAAATACTTGAAGGAAGCATGGTTCGCGGACCTTTTGCGTCACTTGACAACAGTGTGGTCAAAATGGGTGCAAAAATTTACGGTGGAACCACTTTAGGACCCAATTCTAAAGTCGGAGGAGAAGTCAAAGACGTTGTATTTTTTGGTAATTCTAATAAAGGACACGATGGTTATTTAGGCGATTCGGTGGTTGCTGAATGGTGCAATTTTGGTGCTGATACTAACAATTCCAATCTGAAGAACAATTATTCAAAAGTCAAACTTTGGGATTATACACAAAAAGCGTTTACCGATACCGGTTTGCAATTTTGCGGTTTGATAATGGGTGACCATTCCAAATGCGGTATCGCCACCATGTTTAATACAGGTACGGTGGTGGGTGTGTGCAGTAATATTTTCGGGGGGGATTTCCAGCCAAAATTTTTCCCTTCGTTTAAGTGGGGAGGGCATCAATACACGGATTATCGCTACGACAAAGCCGTAGAAGTGGCAACTGCCGTTATGAAGCGCCGGCAAAAAGAATTTGAAGGAATTGAAGCGGAATTGTTTGAAAAAGTTTATGAAATGGTAAAAAAAATCGAAGGTATGAAATGAACAAAACCATATAAGAACATAAAAAAAACCTTATACGAACTTTTATGCCTTTTATGGTTCAAAAAAAAGAAAATCAAAATCCGGCGCTTCGGTGGCTTCGATACACTCCTCTCCCGACTTTCGTCGGAACGGAGCACTCAGCCACCGCGACAGAAAAAACACTCAGCGACCTTGTTCTTCAATTCATCAAATTAGAAGTTAGAAATTAGAAGTATAGAGTAATCAACAAAAATCAGGACGAGGCAGCATTCTATGAAGCACGAATAATCATCAATTCATCAAATAACCAAATAACCAATTCACCAAATAACCAAAAAAATGAAAAAAATAGAACACATTGGTATAGCCGTCAAAGATATTGACCAAGCCGAAAAACGTTTTGCAAAATTACTGAACACCTTATCTTACAAGCGCGAAGTGGTGGAGAGTGAGGGCGTAGTAACGTCATTTTTTAGGACCGGAGAAAGTAAAATAGAATTGCTGGCACCTACCCGTCCGGATAGTCCCATTCAAAAATATCTTGATAAAAAAGGGGAGGGGATGCATCATATTGCTTTTGAAGTTGATGATATTGAGCAAAAAATAGAAACGCTAAAGCAAGAAGGTTTTATATTGATTAATGACCAACCCAAAGACGGAGCGGATAACAAGCGTATTGCTTTTATTCATCCCAAATCAACCGGAGGCGTTTTAGTCGAGCTTTGTCAAGAAAAATAACACAAAAAGCCCGCCAATACAGCGAGCTTTGTTGGTCCTTAAAAAAAGGAACAATTATTTTTTGTGTCTGGGTTCTGACGAAACAGACAATTTTTTTCTGCCTTTGGCACGACGACGTGCTAAAACCTTACGGCCTTCTTTAGTAGCCATTCTCTCACGGAAACCGTGTTTGTTTCTTCTTTTTCTTTTGGATGGTTGATAAGTCCTTTTCATAATTACAATCTATTTATAATTTCTTTGATTCAGCTGTTAGATGCCTTACTTTGAGTGGCATAAAAATCGTTCTGCAAAGCTATAAATTATTTTTGAAAAAAAAAGTTTTTTCTTTAAAGTTTTTTGTTCGTTTTATAAAAATATTTTTTGCGATTTTGTTATAAAAAACAAAGAATTATTGACTATTTGTTAATCAAGTATAAGACAATTCGTTAATAATGCGAGTTTTATGCTTGTTTAGCTTCGATTTAATGATTTTAATCATTTTTTAATGATTTTTTTTTACCTTTGTCTTCTAAAAAAAACGCTTATTTCAATTTTACAAAGTGAAAAATTGAAACGAAAAAAAACAATCAATGAAAAATTGTAATCTCTGTTTAATTCATCAACTGAATTCTTTTAAAACACTTTCCAAGAAAGATTTAGATTATATATCGGAACACAAAAAGGTGATGCATTTTAAAAAAGGCAAATTGGTTCTGGAAGAAGGGAAACCCAGCCGTGCCGTATATTGTTTAATGTCCGGCAAAGGGAAACTTTCAAAGTATAATTCATCCGGTAAAGAACAAATTATCAGGTTTGTAAAATCCGGAAATTTGATTGGATACCGTTCTGTATTTAACAATGAAGCCATCACCTTAAATTTAACTGCAATTGAAGATGTGACTGCTTGTTCTATACCTAAAGAAGTTTTTAAAAATTTATTGGCTAACAAAGATTTCACTCTTGAAATGTTACGTTTGTTGAGCAATGATTTGAAAACGGCCAATATGATTATTTCTCATTTGGCTCAACATTCTGTGAGAGAGCGTTTGGCAGAAACTTTATTGCATCTTGAAGATATATTTGGCACAGATAGAGAAGGTAACATAAATATTTTGCTGTCTCGTGATGAATTGGCAAATATTATAGGTACCGCTTCAGAATCGGTTATCCGTATTTTATCGACTTTTAAAAAGAATAACATTATTTTTTCAAAAGCTAAAAAAATCAAACTTTTAGATAAACAGAAATTGTATAATATTGCCGAAGGTTTAGAGCCGAAATAGTACTATGAGCGTTCACAAAGAATATAAAAAAATTACCACCAAACGCTTGTTTGACATGAAACAAGCCGGTGAAAAAATAGCCATGCTGACGGCTTATGATTTTACCATGGCAAAGATTTTAGATGCCACCGGTATTGACATTATATTAGTAGGAGATTCTGCTTCCAATGTAATGGCGGGACACGAGACTACCTTACCCATTACTTTGGATCAGATGATTTATCATGCTTCGTCGGTTATCAGAGCTGTAAACCGTGCACTTGTTGTCGTTGATATGCCTTTCGGAACTTACCAAGGTAACTCAAAAAAAGCTTTGGAGTCGGCTATACGTATTATGAAAGAATCTGGTGGACATGCCGTAAAACTTGAAGGCGGAGAAGAGATTGCAGATTCTATCACCCGTATTTTGAGTGCCGGTATTCCGGTAATGGGGCACTTGGGTTTGACGCCCCAATCTATTTACAAATTTGGGACTTATACCGTAAGAGCCAAAGAGAAAAAAGAAGCCGAAAAATTAGTCAGTGATGCCAAACTGCTGGAGAAACTGGGTATTTTTGCGTTGGTTTTGGAAAAAATTCCGGCATCGTTGGCTGAAGAAGTGGCCAAAAGTATCAAAATTCCGGTTATCGGCATTGGTGCCGGGGCCGGTGTTGACGGGCAGGTTTTGGTAATGCACGATATGCTAGGTATGACCAAAGATTTCAGTCCACGTTTCTTAAGACGCTATGCTGATTTGCACCAAATCATGACCGATGCATTTTCGCAATATATTAAAGACGTCAAGTCCTTGGATTTTCCTAACGAAAAGGAACAATATTGATGAAAACCGGTCTTGACAATCTTCTAATTGCTTACGAAGACAACCATTTAATTGTAATTAACAAATGTCCCGGCGACATCGTGCAAGGCGATAAAACCGGCGATACACCTTTGGTGGATATTGTCAAAGCTTACATTAAAATAAAATATCATAAGCCCGGAAATGTTTTTCTTGGGGTGGTGCATCGTATTGACCGGCCTACCAGTGGTTTGGTAATGTTTGCACGGACTTCCAAAGCGTTGACACGTCTTAACAAAGCCTTGAAGGATAAAGATATTTCAAAAACCTATTGGGCAATAGTCAAGCAAAAACCGGAGCCTGAAGCGGGAACATTGATACATTATTTGAAAAAAAATCCGAAAAAAAACAAAACAACTGTTTATGAACAGCCGGTAAAAGATGCCAAAAAAGCCATTTTACATTACAAAACTTTGGCATCGTCGGAGCGGTATCATTTGTTGGAAGTTGATTTGGAAACCGGCAGACCGCATCAAATCAGAGCGCAATTGTCAAAAATAGGCTGTCCCATCAAAGGCGACTTGAAATACGGCTATCCCCGAAGCAATAAAAATGCCGGTATTTCACTGCACGCACGTAAAATTGAATTGATACATCCGGTCAAAAAAGAGCCACTTACCATTCTTGCCGACCCGCCTGAAGATGATATCTGGAAACATTTTAGTTGAAAGTTGAAAGTAGTAAAGTGGAAAGTGTGTTACAGGACGGACAATTGAGACATCAATTATAATGTTTGTTTAAAATCATCGGCAACAAAATTGTCATCAGTTTTACATTTTTGCTTGAGTTGTTTCATGTCGGGGTTCCAAGTGTTGCCGTCAAAATATTCCAATCCTTTAAAATCACGCATTTTGTACATGGCTTTGGTGCCGTAACAAGTGCCGAGATATACTTCTTTTAAGCCTTGCTCTTTTGACCAATCAATGATTTTGAACATCATCCATTTACCCAATCCCAACCGGCTGTATTGTAAGTCGTAGAAAGAAAACCAATAGTGTAGAATGTTTTCCGACATTACAGCAAAAACATAGCCTAAAATATTTTGATTGACATCTTTAAATTCAAATATGTGTGACAGGTAAGGCCAATCATAAATGTATGCAAAACGGTCTTCCGGCATGGCGCCGTCAAAGCGAACGGCTGCATAATCCAGACAGAATTTCTGAAAAGTTTCATGGTTGTCAAAATCCTTTTTTTGCCAAAGTTTGATGGCCGGCTTCAGTTCAGCTATTTTTTTGTCAATCCTTCTGTTTTCTGAAGTAGGTTTAAAATTGTCCAACACTACTCTTAAACTTCTGGCTAGATAATGATGCGGTTGTATCAGTTCCAAAGAATTGCTGTAAGGCAAAAATCCGGAGCGGTAAATCTCATCCGTTTCGGTTGCTTCGTCTTGCCGGCAATATACGGCATAATTAAAGGTATAAGTCCGGTAATCGACCAAACTTTCGGAACGGAATATTTTCATGATGCGTGATTTTAATTATGACAAAAGGATTTTATTCAATGATACGTAAATGTAATTCATTCAATTGTTCTTGGCTGATGGTATCAGGCGCTTCAATCATCACATCACGACCGGCATTGTTTTTTGGGAATGCGATAAAGTCACGAATGGTTTCCTGTCCGCCAAGTATGGCAACCAATCTGTCCAATCCG
>JALVLX010000002.1 GCA_027032855.1 Flavobacteriales bacterium
AATTTGTTAGCCTCGGCAACCGCAACGTGTTCTTTATTGATGTCCACAACAATTAAAGCTGCAGGCAAACGGGTCATGTCAACGATTGAACCTAAGTTTTTCTCCAATTTAGCTCTCAAACGGTCTGTTTGCAATTTTTCTTTTTTTGATAAAGTGTTATAAGAACCGTCTTTTTTCATTTTGTCTATCGCAGCCATTTTTTTAACGGCTTTACGAATAGTAACAAAGTTAGTCAACATACCACCCGGCCATCTTTCGGCAATATAAGGCATGTTTACTTTTTGAGCATTTTCGGCAATAATATGTTTTGCTTGTTTTTTTGTAGAAACATATAAAATTTTTCTACCGGCAGAAGCAATTTGTTTCAAAGCTTTTTGAGCTTCTTCAATTTTAGCTGCCGTTTTGTATAAATTGATGATGTGAATACCGTTTTTTTTGCCATAAATATATGGCGCCATGTTAGGATTCCACTTTTTGGTTAAGTGACCAAAGTGAGCTCCGGCATTTAATAATTCTTGAATATCTACTTTTTTCATTTTGTAATTTTTTAGTTTACGTTCCGTATAATTAGCAATGCACCAATAAGGGATGCATTTGGATGCTAAACTAAGAACAGATTAATTGATAATGATTAACGTTTAGAGAATTGGAATTTCTTACGAGCTTTGGGTTGTCCGTATTTCTTACGTTCAACCATACGCGGGTCTCTGGTCATTAATTTTTCCTTTTTCAATAAAGGTTTAAATTCAGGATTGACCTCAACCAATGCTCTGGCAATACCCAAACGTAAAGCTTCCGCTTGTCCGGTGATACCACCGCCTTTTAAGGTAGCTTTGATGTCAAATTTACCTTCTGTTTCAGTAACGGCAAAAGGTTGTGCTACGGTTTTAAGATGAGCGGGAACGGTAAAGTATTCGTTCAAATTTCTGCCGTTAATGGTAATTTTTCCGGTTCCTTCATTTAAGAAAACTCTGGCAACAGATGTTTTTCTTCTTCCTATGGTATGAATTGTATCCATTAGTTAAATTTGTTTAAATCAATTTTTTTAGGTTTTTGTGCTTCGTGCTTGTGCTCAGCACCGGCATATACATGAAGATTTTTGAAAATCTTACGCCCCAATTTGTTCTTGGGTAACATTCCTTTAACAGCAATCTCGACTAAACGGGTAGGGTGTTTAATCATTAATTTGTCTGCTGTTATTTCGCGTCTTCCACCGGGATAGCCCGTGTGTCTTACATAAACCTTGTCACTCCATTTGTTGCCGGTCAATACAATTTTGTCTGCATTGATAACCACAACATTGTCGCCACAGTCAACGTGGGGCGTAAAGTCAGGCTTATGTTTTCCTCTGATCATCTTGGCAACTTTTGAAGCCAAACGACCTAATGTCTGTCCTTCTGCGTCAACAAGAACCCACTCTTTGTGAGCCGTCTTGTCATTTGCTGAAATTGTTTTGTAACTTAATGTATTCACTGTCATTCAATTTAATTAATAAATTCGTCTCTAAAACGGTCTGCAAATTTATGAATATTTTTTTGATTGACAAAACATTATAAACTATGTGATTTTTTAGATTTTTTTGCTTGCATTTTTTATCTCTTCTTTTTGCCAATTTTTTGTGAATACTCATAAATATTAACATAAAGATTTGCCATTCGTTGAATGAAACCTACAATTAATCGAATAAAACCTGCCATTTGTCAAATGAGCCTTGACTCGTAGAGGATTTAGCGTTACTTTTGTACATTATTTGATGTATCCGGACTTAGAATTGAGAAAAGGCAATCATAACTTTTCGACTTTCAGCCCTTGATAAATCAAATAAAAAATGACTATGAATAAAAAACTTTACACGATGAACAAAAAGTTATTCTTTTTACTGGCTTTATTTATAAGTTTAAACACTGTTATCCAAGCTCAAACCAATTGTGGTTCAGGTAATGTTTCTTTAAATTCTCAAACAGACGTGGATAATTTTGTAAACACTTACAGCGGTACCGGCTGTACGAATATTAATGGAAATTTAAAAATATCTTTTACTAATGTTTGGGGTGGTCCGATTATAGATATAAGCGGTTTAAGTTTTTTGACGCAAATAACCGGAAATTTAACTATATCTTTAACTGATCTAACCTCACTCGCCGGCTTGCAAAATATTCAAAGTATAGGAGGTTACGTAAACATTTTATCTAATCCGCAACTTACAGATGTTTCTTTTCCGACACTTACGAGTATAGGGTCCTATTTACAATTATCTGATAATAATTCTCTCACCAATGTTTCTTTTCCACTGTTAAATAATATTCCCGGAAGTATTACGATAGGTTTAGCCTCAGGTCCCAATAGCTCAATAAATTATTTTGATATATCTAGTCCCGGTACTAATCTTAGTAGTATAGATTTTTCTTCATTACCAAGCATTGGAAGTTATTTGAAAATATATGATACTCATTTAAGTACAATAAATTTTCCGGCAGTTACAAGTATCGGGACTTATTTACAATTAAGTGAAAATAATAATCTCACCAATGTCTCTTTTCCACTGTTAAATAACATCCCCGGAAGTATTGTGATAGGAGAAGACGTCATAGGTTACGATAGCTCAACAAATTTTATTGATATAGACGGTTACGGTACTAATCTTAGTAGTATAGATTTTTCTTCATTACCAAGCATTGGAAGTTATTTGAAAATATATGATACTAATTTAAGTACAATAAATTTTCCGACAGTTACAAGTATCGGAACTTATCTGGATATTAGAAACAATACGAATCTTGCAAGCGTGGATTTTTCACAGTTAAATAATATTCCCGGAAGTATTACGATAGGAGACGGTAGCGTCAATTTCAATAGCTCGACAAATTATTTTGATATATCTAGTCCCGGCACTAATCTTAGTAGTATAGATTTTTCTTCATTACCAAGCATTGGAAGTTATTTGAAAATATATGATACTAATTTAAGTACAATAAATTTTCCGGCAATTACAAGTATCGGAACTTATCTAGATATTAGAAACAACCCGAACTTAACGGATTTGTCCGGTTTATCGACTCTTAACAGTATAACGAATGATATTGAAATAAAAAATAATCCTTCTTTTATCGATTTTACATTGCCTAATCTGACAACGATTCACACACTTACATTAGACAATAATAATTTGAATGATTTGGCCGGTTTGCAAAATATAACCGGTATCAATACGCTCAATGTTTTAAACGAACCGAATATTACGGATTTGAGTTTTGTAGATTTTTCGGTGTTTCATAACGATTTAAAAATTGATGCTTGTCCGGCTTTTGCCTCACTCAACAACCTGAGTAATCCAACTTCGTTTAACGGTAGTTTGACGTTTACCAACAACCCTTCTTTGACGGATATTTCTATGCTGGACAATACGGTTTATGTCAAAAATGATATTACTGTAACCGGTAATACACAGTTAGACGAATGTTGTGTGCTGACTAATTTTTTAGTAGGTAGCAGTTATTGTGGCGGTAATATTATCGTCAGCGGTAACAATACCAATTGTGCTTCGGTACCGGTGGTTATGACCGGCTGTCAGCAAAGCCAAGCAGACCAAGACGGTGACGGGGTGATAGACAGCAATGACAATTGTCCTACCACCCAAAACCCCGAGCAATTGGATACGGATAATGACGGTATAGGTGATGTTTGTGATAATTGTCCGTTTGTATCCAATCCCGCACAGGCAGATGCCAACGGTAACGGTATCGGTGATGTTTGTGAGAACCCTAATACTACCGGAACAGATGCCGGTGGTGTCGGTATCGGTACTACGGACCCCAAAAGTCAATTGGAGGTTACCAAAGGAGATGTGTTTATCAAAAACCAACACAGAGGTATCATCATGAAAACACCCGGTGGTAAATGTTTCCGTTACCAACCCAATGAAAAAGGTGTTTTAGTAGCCAAACAAATTGTTTGTCCCGATAATTAATATAATGGTGTTTTTTCATTAGTATTCCTGAATAACAGGAATTAGATTGTTATTAAACTTCCGTCTATTGTCTTTTATGATTTTGACGGAAGTTTTTTTAGGGGTATGATGCATAATAAAATATAGTCATGCAACTTTCAACTAATTCCGTATATTTGTAAGTTATTAACCAGAATTTATTATTAGTAAAATATACTATATATAATGTATAATTTTAGGTCATTATACACAAACAAAAAGTAAACAGATGAAACTACGCATTTTTATTATTTCTATAACCGTATTGTTGTTAAGCGTTTACGCTTGCGGTTCTAAAAAAAAGGAACTGAACGAAAAATACGGCTTAGAAGAAAAAAAGAAGAAAAAGAAAAAACACAAACCGACAGTAGCCGAAATTTTTGCTGAAAATATTACGGCACCGGAGTTGGATTATCTTGTCACACGATTGGCTGATTCTACCATGGAAGGTCGTGAAACCGGAAAACGCGGTGGTAAAAAAGCCGCAAAATACATTTGGGATTATTTTGTGGAGCATCAACTGACTTTTCCCAAAGAATTAGATGGCTATTTTCAAAAATATACTGCCTCACAAAACGATAAACCTACCGTTGTCTTGGAAACCGATGTAAAGGCGTATGAGTTTGGCGAAGATTTTATCTCTTTCTTTCCGCACGACAAAATAGATATTAATACCAATGAAGTTATCTTTGCCGGATACGGTATTGAAGATCCGAAATACAATGATTATGCTTACCAAGATGTCAAAAACAAAGTTGTTTTGGTAGTAGGTGGCGAGCCACGTGATGAATTTGGTAATTTCATTATTTCTCATGAGGTAGATCCCTATACCGGTAGAACATTGCGGTCGGTATGGAGCACAGACCCCATCAAAGGTTATATCTTAAGACGAAATGCCGCCATGAAACACGGTGCCATGGCTATGTTATACTACGAGCCGTATTACCACGATTATTTTTGGGAAAATTTCAGAAAACATTTTACCAAGAAAAAAATGGAAGTTTCTGTTCAGAAAGATTCGGTTTATGATTTCTTTGTCAACAAGGAAATTTTTGCAGATATTACCGGATATGACAATCCAGAAGATATCAAATACACCAAAAAAACAAGAAAATACAGCGTGCCCCTCCATATCAGTTATCAAAATAAAAATGATGTGATTGAAGGCATCAATACCGTAGGTATTATTGAAGGAGAAGAAGGTAGTGAAGAATACATTATTATAATAAGCCACTACGATGGACAAGGTAAACATGATGGCAAAATATATCCGTCAGCCAATGACAATGCTTCCGGGGTGGCATCATCTTTAGAAATGCTGGAAGCTTTTAAAATTGCCAAAGATTCCGGCTATGTGCCTAAGCGTAATTTGGTTTTTATGAATTTTTCAGGCAAGGAGCAAAGTAATATAGGTGTGCGTTTTTATATGGACCATCCTGTTGTGCCTTTGGATCAAACGGTGGCGGTTATTGAGTTGCACAAACTGGGAAGAATCAGAAATATGGACTCTGATGATGACTTGCCGGAATTCTACCCTTTAAATATTTCTTTTAATGGATTTAATAAAGAAAATTTCAAGAAAAATTTAGACAATATACAGTCTTATAATGACCATATTACGCTTAAATACAAACCCTTGGTTGAAGCGTCAGAATACACACATTTTTTGAGAGAAAAGGTTCCGGTTGTTTACTTTTATGGTACTAGCAATTATGGTGATTATCATAAACCAACCGATACAGCCGATAGTGTCAGTACGGATATCTTGGAAAAACGCACCCGTTTTATCTTTCAAATTATCTGGGAATTTGCTTATCAGAAGTAAGGTTCTCAGGAAGGATAATTATGATGAAGAATTGAAAATAAAACTTTCAACACAGGTTGCTAAGAAGCCTGTCGAAGTGTAACTTTCAACTCAATATATTGACTAAATTTGCAAAAAATATTTGACATAAAAAATTTATATATAAATGAATAACGAAATTTTACAAAAAGCAAAAGCTTGGACACAAGCACCTTTTGACGAAGCTACCCGCAAGGAAGTAACGGATATGATAGCAAACGATTCTAAAAAACTCGAAGACAGTTTTTATAAAAATCTTGAATTTGGTACCGGTGGCATGCGTGGCATTATGGGTGCCGGCACCAACCGTATCAATAAATATACTTTGGGACGCAATACCCAAGGTCTGGCAAACTATATCAACAGAGTGTCTGACAAAAAAGAAAAAAGTGTAGCCATTAACTATGATGTGCGTCACAACAGCAAGGAATTTGCCAAGCTGGTAGCTGACATTTTAACAGCTAACGGTATCAGAGCCTATCTCTTTTCAGAGTTTCGTCCTACTCCTGAATTGTCATTTGCCGTACGGCATTTGGGTACCGATGCCGGTATTGTGTTGACGGCTTCACACAATCCGCCTGAATATAACGGTTACAAAGTTTATTGGAATGACGGGGCGCAAATTGTGCCACCTCAAGATAAAGAGATTGTTGATGAAATCAATAGTGTCAGTTTTGATGAAATCAAATTTACTCCCAATGAAG
>JALVLX010000003.1 GCA_027032855.1 Flavobacteriales bacterium
TGATTTTTTTTGGCGAAATCCATCAAAGGCTTGTAATCGGTTTTAAAATTGGGCCAAAGACGGGCTTGTTTTTTAAATTCTTTGTATTTGAGGGAATTGTTTAAATAGTTGTTGACTTCTTTTTGATTATCGGTTTCCATCATTTCTGCACCCAACACCAAATTTTTACCGGCAGTTTTGTACAGGTCTTTAGTCAGTTCCAATTCAATCCAGTGTGCTACAGGGTTGTCGTGTTCTTCACCAAAGAAAACCATGTCGGCATTTTGGGCAGCTTTGAGCAGTTTTTTATAAGATGTTTTTTTGCCGTTGGCTTTAAAAATTTGGTAAACTTGTTTTTTTTGGGCTTGTATATTTAAACTGACAATAAGAGCCAGCATGCTGAAAATGTATTTCATCTTGATTAAAATTTTATAGTTTGTTTTATATTTCTTTGACGTATCAGCATGTTTGTATCTTTGATATTGATACTGATTTGCGCCGTTTGTTTATTTATTATTTTAATGTGCATTTCTGCATTTGTAACCGGTATCAGTTTGACATTCCGAAAACCGTAAACCTGTACGTATAACGGATTTTTTTGAAAAAACGACCTGTCATAATCGTTGGTTTTCAATGATTTATCAGAAATTTCAATCCAGACATTTTCTGTATAACGCGCATCCATTATACTATTATCTTTCGGGCTTTGAAGATACGAATATTTGATGACAATATGTTCGCCGGGTAAAGTTTTCAGATATTTTTTTCCCATTTCATTTTTTTCAACGGAAAGCCTTTGGTTGGGGATAATACTTATTTTTTCTCTGATAAAGGAATTGTCTGTTTCAGATTTTTGTTGCGTTTCGGCAATTTTTTGAGGAATGATTTCGGCAGATTTGCAAGCAATAAGTCCGAATAATAACATTATAACGATGCTTATTTGATAGATTGATGATTTGAGTTGATGATTGCAAGTTAAAAGCTGAAAATCCGGTTTGTCTTTCATATCTTTCTTTTATTTTTGATTATAATTTTTGTTGATAGACTTGTTAAGATATCATATCCATAATACACAAACGTATTAAGTTCTTTAATGAAAAGTTCTTGTTAATACTTAATAATCTTTTTTTTAGTTATCCTTAAAACTTTTAACCTTCAACTTTTTACTTTCAACTTAAAGGCTGTCCTTAATTTTTAAAACACCGTTGATTTTGTTTAGGCGTACGTTTTTAAAATCAAGGCTACTGTCAAATCCAATACCGGATATAAATTCGTCGTTTTGCCGAAGGGTCGTTTTTTCTTCACCGAAAATATGTTTGTTGACGCCATCCCAATATAAATGACCGGTTTGTAAGCTACTACCGTCTGCTCCTTTGATATTAACATGTCCGATTAGTTCGGCAAGGTCAGGATTTTTGTAAAGAAAAGCTTTGTCAGCTGTAATGATGGTTTTTTCTTTATGGTCGGGGTTGATTATGACGATTTTAAAATTTTCCGGGAAATATTGATAGGTTAATTCTTTTTGGTTGGTATAATCTATCATTAAAGGAGCTGTCATTATCATTACCTTGTCACCTGACATGGTATATGACAACTTAAAATCTTTGGTTTCAGAGATGGGGATAATTTCGTTTTCTTGGTAAAGACGGTTGACTTCTTCAATATTTTTTGAGCAAGAAAAAAGCACTGCGGTTAACAAGGTAACCGCAATGCTTTTGATGATATTTTTATGCTTTAACATTTTTTATTTGCTAGGGACGGTTACACTACCGCCAATCCAACATTTCATAGGTATTTTTTTACCGGCCATACCTTTCATGAAGACATCAGTCTTGCTAGGAGCTTTGGCTCTGTAAGAAGCCGCCATTTTTCTGGCTGATTTTGCCATTGCCGGGTCAACTTTAGCAGCTCTGTCAGCCATTGAGGCAGCTAACCAATAAGTTGCTCTTTTACTGAATTCGTCTGTTCCGCAACTGTTAGCACTTCTTGCGTATAACTGAGCAATCAGTAAGTAAGCCGCTCCCATTGAAGGTTTAAATTCTAAAGCCTTTAAAGCATAAGTACGAGCTTGAGCTTTTTGACCGCGTCCTTTTGAAAGTTTAGCTAATTTGTAATAAATTTTAGCTTTATCATAAGCTTTGCTTGCTAAGCTGATAGCTTTTTTATAATATGTAATAGCTGAACTGATTTGTCCTTT
>JALVLX010000004.1 GCA_027032855.1 Flavobacteriales bacterium
TTTAAATATTCTGAACTGGTAACAATTTGTGACCAGTTTATTTCATTATTAGAAGTTAGAAAAAAATAAGGGTGAGAGCTTGAGATAATTTCTTTTTGTCTTTAAGTATGATTTTAATTTTTTAGCTGGCAGACAACGGGAGCATAGACGGCGTAGCGACGAACAATCCCCCGACTACTTGCTTTTATACCCCAAAGATAGCAAAAATCTGCGAATTTTTTATATTTTTTTCAACCGCTAAAAATTCGCAGAATTTTTGCGGTGCAAACAGGCACAAACCAAACAATTAAGCACCAAATCCCGCTATGGGGTATATACATTGTTGTGCATTCGGCTTTGATTAAATTATTTTGATTTTATTTTTTTATACTGAAATAATAAACTTAATACAAATATCAATAACATAAAACCATTTGCTTTCGCTGAAAACATTTTTAATCCAATTAAATTTTCATTGATTTTATAGGTTCCGTGTTTGAAAGCAATAGTCCAATGTTCGGAAAAATTCACAGAATACAATTCAATTAACAAATAAATCGTATTTACAATTACTAATGCCAGGATTGCATAACCTAATGCTTTTAGAAACATTTTTATATTCATAACTGTTTTAATTTATACGGATTAAAAATAAGTACTTGTTAATTGTTTAAGAACAATTAATTTGACAATTTAAAGAAAATTTAATTTAAACGGTTTTCTTTTCCGTTTTTCTTTTTCTTTGATTTTTTCTATTTTCAGATTTTGATTTCCTGATAAATTCACTAATTTTTTTTCTTTCATCGTCTGTTAAAGGTGGACTTTGTATTATAAAATCAATTCCTTTTGGTTCTTTTATATGTGCCATAGTTAAAATGTTTTAAAATATTTCTCTACTAATTTTTTTGATGCTGATGTGTTAATTATCATTCTTTGGTTCATAAAATGATAGGCTCCTAATGTTTTTTCATAATGTTCTATTAATCGGGTTTTAGCTGTAAATGCTACAAAACCGTCAAAACCTTTTTGAAAAGATAATTTACAAGCATAAGCGACTAAATTTCCCGCTACGCCTTCGTATAATTTTCCTTTTCCAATATTGAAAGGTGCACTTTCCAATAGATTTATAAAAATATGATCAATTTCAACAGTTAAACTTATCAGTCCTTGTATAACATTTGGATTATTTACAATTGTCAATTTATAAACTTCTCTTGACAAATCTTTTTGTTCCGTTCTCCAATTAAAATTCCAACCATTCTTTTTTAAAACCGTTTTTAAATCAGACTTTGTTAAAATTGATATTTCTGTTTGAAAACTATCGCCTGAAATAGTATTAACAATTGAATTTGTCAATCTGTCAATAATAAAATCTTGTTCTATGTTTTTATGAACTACCATATACAAAGATAATTATTTTTTATATATTCTGCAAATTGACAGTTTTTTTTAGCTGGCAGACAACTTGAAAGTATAAAACAAATACATACACACTAAATATAATAAATTTTTCCAAATATTTTATTAATTGATATTCAGTTATATAAACGTTTTTAACCATTTACAAACGACAATTTTCGAAAGTAAACGATTATTAACCGGATAAAATTTGCAAGTCGCCATACATTTGCACTATCAAATCAAGCGATAGTTTGAATCGATGCACATTAGTTTGAATCATTTTTATTAACCATTAAAATTTATGTATTATGAGTACTTTAAGAAACAGTGTAAAATTAATCGGAAACGTAGGTCAAGTACCTGAAATCAAAACTTTGGAAAACGGTAGAAAAGTGGCTAATTTTTCTCTAGCTACCAATGAAACTTACGTTAACAAAGACGGCGAACGCGTCACCCAAACCTACTGGCACAATTTGGTTGCCTGGGGCAAAACCGCCGAAATCATTGAAAATTATGTTGATAAAGGCAGAGAAATCGCTATTGAAGGCAAACTGACCAACCGCAGTTATGAAACTAAAGACGGACAACGCCGGTACATAACTGAAGTTTTAGTCAATGAAGTTTTGTTATTAGGAGATAAGAACTAAGCTTATTGCATAACAATAAAATAACAAAACCGCCCTGTATAAAACTGGGCGGTTTTGTTGTTAAGATTGTAAAAGCTTAAATAATTAGATACTATCTACTTCACTGATTTTAGCCAAAATGTCAGCATAAGGCAAAATCAAAAATTCTTTACCGTCCAACTCTACTTTGTTGCCGGCAAATTTTTTGTACATTACGACATCACCGGGTTTTACGGCAGCGTTTTCTATATTGCCCAATGCCAATACACGTCCTAACGAAGGTTTTTCTTTGGCGCTATCGGGAATGATGATACCCGAAGGGGTTTTTTCTTCGGTAAACTCATCTGTTAATTCTAACAATACATTCTCGTTTAAAGGCTGTAATTCTCTCATATTATTTTGGTTTTTAGTTATTTATTCAGTTGGGATATTTAATATTCTACTCAATTTTGCGGTATCAAATCCGATAATGATTTGACCGTTAATATCTGTTTGCGGCACACCACGTTGTCCGCTTTTGCGAACCATCTCTGCGGCGGCTTGCTGATTGGTTGCCACGTTTATATCGGTATATTTGACACCGTGTTTGTTAAAATATTGCTTCAATTTATTGCAAAACTGACAAGTCGGGGTGGAATAAACCACCACTCTTTTTTGAGGTTTTCCGTCTTTGGAGGTCGAATATACGGTCTTTTTCTCGTGAATAATTTGGTCAAAATAATTTGGCGTTTGACAACCTTTGATGATGTTTTCCACTTTATCACCATCAACCACCACCAATGACGGTACGGCATTGACACCGTAATGTTGATGTACGGTTCTTACTTTATTGACATCAACCGCATAAACTTTACCGTCTTTCACTTCACGCAATGCATTATGGGCACAGTCGGAATTGGCTGTCCCTTTTTTGTAAATAAAAATGAATTTCTTGGCATCTTTATCTTTAACGATATCCTGATAATCTTTTACGTCAACAAAATTCATATTTTCTCAATATTTTTCACCGACAAATTTACAATAAATATGCCATAGAATTATTTGCCATGTTAAAGCCGTTTGTTTATGCCAAATTGTCATATCTTTGCAGCAACCTTGCGAGCAAGGTTGCTAGTGGAATGTTTATAAAGTTCATAATGTTAAATGTTTTCTTCAAAACATCAAGTAGAACTTTTGAAGCAGAAAAAAAGGTCGCTGAGTGCCACGACACAAAGGTGACTGAGTGTCCCGACTTTAGTCGGGATGTACCGAAGTCACCGAAGTCACCGAAGCCCCGACACCCGACATCGGACATCAAATAACCATATCACCATATCACCAAAAAACCAATTAACTAAATAACCATGAATCGATATAAAAAAAACAAGCCAAAGAAAAATTTTAAATCAAAAAACTACAAGCCACGCACCAAAAAATCTACGGCTAAACAATCCAATGCGCCTAAAACAGACGGCACAATGCGCTTAAACAAGTTTTTGGCTCATGCCGGCATTGCTTCGCGTCGCGAAGCAGACGAATTAATCAAAATAGGTGCCGTCACCGTTAACGGCGAAGTGGTTACCGAAATGGGGTATAAAGTGAAACCCGGTGACAAAGTCCAATTTAACGGCGAAACCATCAAACCCGAAAAAAAGGTTTATGTTTTGCTCAACAAACCTAAAAATTTCATCACTACGACTGATGATGAAAAAGGCCGTAAGACCGTTATGGAATTGGTTCAAAAATCTGCACCGGTTCGTATTTATCCCGTAGGGCGATTGGACCGTAATACTACCGGTGTATTGCTCTTTACCAACGACGGCGATTTAGCCAAAAAACTCACCCATCCCAAACACCGCGTTGAAAAGCTGTATCACGTCAAACTCGATAAAAATCTGAAACCTTCGGATATGGAAAAAATCAAAGAAGGGCTGAAACTCGATGACGGACATATTCAAGTGGATGAAATTTCGTACATCAAAGGCGCTCCACACAACGAAGTCGGGGTCAAAATTCATTCGGGACGCAACAGAATTGTCCGCCGTATTTTTGAACATTTGGGTTATGACGTCATCAAACTCGACCGGGTTTTGTTTGCCGGTTTAACCAAAAAAGACCTCAAACGTGGCCATTGGCGTCATTTGACTAAGAAAGAAGTCGATTTTTTAAAGATGCTTTAATTCAAAACCAATATTTTTCGCGTTATAACCTTCTTGTTTGTCAAAAGCGCTTTGACTAAGTAGTAGCCTTTATTAAAGCTTGAAACGTCAATATCCGTTTGGTTGGTTGTCAGAACTTGCCGTCCGGTGATATCAAAAATTTCTACTTGTTGCAAGTTGTTTGCAGAAGAAATATGCAGTACGTCGTGAACCGGATTGGGATAAACGGATAAAGCATCTATTTTGTTTGAACCGATAGCATTGGGGTTTTGTGTTAATAAAACAATTTCGTTGGAAACCGAACCTGCAACCATTATATCAAAAATGTTGTCCCCATCAAAGTCTTGTACAGTAAATGTTGTAGCGCCTTTAATATTGTCATCAATAATTGTTTTGGTAAAATTTTGAGCACCGTCATTATAATAAATCACTACTTGCGAATTATTGCCGGATGTATCACCATAACCGGTTGCTACAATGTCCTTGTCACCATCTCCGTCAATATCAAGCCAGTGAATATAGGAAGCGCCGGGTAGGTTATTGTCAATTGTATGTTTTGTAAACGATGAACCGTCGCCATTAACATTTTCAAACCAAGCCACTTCGTTGTCAACATAAGCGGCGCCTATTACATCATCGTCGCCGTCCAAATCAATATCGCCGCCTTCAACACCAAAAGCACCGTTAAAGTTAGAAGCTACTGTACCGGCATATACTATGCCATAAGTGCCTATTTTATGCCAAGTAATTTCATTTGAATTATATGAAGAAACCAAAAAGTCAGGCGAACTATCCAAATCAAAATCACCTCCGTGTAAATAGCGAGGCGAATCAACACTGATGATATTTAACCGGCTAAAAGAGTTTCCCCCATTGTTAATATAAACGGCTGCGGCATTTTCACCACTTACCAGAATGCCGATGTCAATATCTCCATCCGGGGTAGCAGGGTCAATAATAGTTCCAATATCCGATAAACGGACTTGTCGTGGGTCATTAAGACCGGTTTCTATCACTGTTTTTACAAAAGTGCCGTTATCATTTTCATACCAAACCAAATCTGTAGTGCCTGATGCGGCGAAGTCCATATCGCCGTCACCGTCAAAATCTTCTCCATCTATAAAACGGGCACCCGTAAAATTGTTGTCAATGGTTGTTTGGGTAAAATAGCCTGCTCCATCATTGATAAAATAAGCCAAAATATTGCCCGATTCTCCGGCAGCGAGCAAATCTAAAGATCCATCGTCGTTAACATCTTTTTCTAAAATGCCGTAAGCACCGTTAAAATTAGCAACCACAATTCTATAATATTGTGAAAATCCTGTTGCGGTTATGATGATAAAAACAAGAGTGAATAATTTTTTCATAATGTAACTTTTTTGATTGTTTGCCTGTAACTATGGCAACATAAAATTATTGTTACAAATATAGAAATAATTTAGTTGAAAGTTGAATGTTAAAAGTTGAAAGTTTTTCCTGTTTTCGCCACTTTTATTTTGCAAAAAAAATAAGTGGCTGATAATGAAAGTCTTATAAAACAATTTTGTTGTTCTTGGGTGTCCTTCTGGCAAAAACAGTCTAAAATGACGGAATACAAAAGATTGTTGTTACAAATATAGAAATAAATTAGTTGAAAGTGGGTATAGACGAATTACAATTCGTCTCAGTGCAAAGTGATAAAGTGTCTAGTGCGGATTTTTCCTCATTTCCTCAAATTGGTAGCAGTAATTCAGTATGAAGCAGTTAGTAATCATCAAAAAATATAATAATCTTTGAAGTAGATAAAATCCTCAATTCCTCAAAAAATAAAAAGATTTCTCTCCCTACTTTTGTAGGGATCGAAATGGCAATCGATACCTTATCACTCCCTTCCCAATAAATCCTTCAAGGCTTTAAAACTGACTTTTTTGTCGGCAAAGTATTGTTCGGCTTTTTGGCGTTCTTCGGGGGTGGCTTTTAAGAATGTAAGCAGGTTGTTGAGGTGCATCTTCATGTGTCCTTTTTGAATACCGTTGGTTATCAGTGAATTAACTGCTGCAAAATTTTGTGCCAATCCTGCTGTTGCTATGATTTGCATTAAGTCTTTGGCGGTTGGATTTTGAAGCAGTTGCAACGAAAAACGCACCAATGGGTGAATAGCGGTAATACCTCCAACGGTACCGACAGCTAAAGGTATTTCTATCCAATACCGGAAAATACCGTCTTTAATTTCGGCATGAGAGAGAGAAGTATATTGTCCGGATTTACCTGCAAAGGCATGTGCGTTGGCTTCTACGGCTCTAAAGTCGTTGCCGGTGGCTATAACGACCGCATCAATTCCGTTCATGATGCCTTTGTTGTGCGTAACAGCT
>JALVLX010000005.1 GCA_027032855.1 Flavobacteriales bacterium
TTGCTATCGGAACAGCCGGATTGGCAATTTTTGCTATCTATACATATCAAGGTATCAATGTGGAAAACGAAGCTACGGTAACTACGGTAGAACAAATCGGGAATAAATTATTGAGTTACGAACCGGGTGGCTATGTGTTGCCTTTTGAAGTTATCTCAATACTCCTGTTAGCCGCTATGATTGGCGCAATAGTCATAGCCAAAGCAAAAAAATTAGTTAATCAAGAAAAAAATTAGATTATGATTGAAGGTGTCAGCTTATTTGAAATTATGTCATTGACCACCGTTCTGTTTTTTATCGGAATATATGGTTTTTTGACCCGCACCAATTTGATTGCGATGTTAATGTCGTTGGAATTGATGGTAAACGCAGAAGCTATCAATTTTGTGGCGATCAATAAATACTTGCATCCGGCAGTCTTGCAAGGACAAGTGTTTTCGCTGTTTATTATCGCTTTGGCAGCTGCCGAAACCGCTTTGGCACTTGCCATTATTTTGCACTTGTATCGCTTAACGACGACTATTGATGTCAAAGAAGTTGAAGAATTAAAACATTAAAAAAACATTACGATGAACGCATTTAGTTACATATATCTCATTCCGTTAATTCCCTTGTTGGGCTTCTTGTTTTTGGGTTTTACAGCTAAAAAAATCAAGGAACCCGTATCGGGCTATATCGGAACAGCCGGATTGCTTACGGTTTTTGGCTTGTCGCTTTATACGGCTTACAAATATTTCTTTGAACTGGGCTTAACGGGCGAAAAATACCAATCTTTCAAAATAATGATTAAGGAAGGTTGGCTCAACTTTACCGACAAATTGGCTATTGACATTGGTATTCTGCTCGATCCTATATCGGTAATGATGTTGATAGTGGTTTCGACCGTTTCGTTGATGGTGCATATTTATTCGTTGGGATATATGCACAGCGATACCGGATTTAGCCGTTTTTATGCTTATTTGTCCCTGTTTACATTCTCAATGTTGGGCTTGGTTTTATCGTCTAACTTGTTTATGATTTACATTTTCTGGGAATTGGTAGGGGTATCGTCATTCTTATTGATTGGGTTTTATTTTGAAAAACCTTCGGCTGTTGCCGCAAGTAAAAAAGCATTCATCGTGACACGTTTTGCCGATATGTTTTTCTTAATCGGTATTTTGATGGTGGGCTACTTCGGACAAAGCTTTGATTTTGAAACTTTAAACAATCCTACAACTTACGAAACTATTCAAGGTTGGATAGCTAATCATCAGATTTTTAGCTTTATGGGTTTGTCGTTGTTTACTTGGGCATTGATATTGGTTTATATCGGTGGTATGGGTAAATCGGCAATGTTCCCGCTACATATTTGGTTGCCTGACGCAATGGAAGGACCGACGCCTGTTTCCGCACTCATTCACGCCGCTACTATGGTTGTGGCAGGGGTGTATTTGGTAGCACGGCTCTTTCCGGTGTATTATCATATCGAAGGGGGTGCCGCCTTGCAGGTGGTTGCCGTTGTCGGGGCGTTTTCGGCATTGTTTGCCGCTATTATTGCTTTGACACAAGAAGATATCAAGCGGGTTTTGGCATTTTCTACAATGTCGCAAATCGGTTATATGATGTTGGCGCTCGGAGTGTCCGGATTTGAAGGACACGAAGGACTGGGCTATATGGCAGGTATGTTCCACTTGTTTACACACGCAATGTTTAAAGCGCTGTTGTTCTTAACGGCAGGTGCCATTATCCACGCTGTTCACAGCAATTTTATGAAAGATATGGGCGGACTGCACAAGTATATGCCGGTATCGAGTATCGTCTTTTTGATTGCCGCTTTGGCTATTTCGGGTATCCCGCCTTTTGCAGGATTTTTCAGTAAGGACGAAATTTTGGCAGCGGCTTTTGAACACAATCAATTCCTATGGTTTATCGGCTTTTTGGTTGCCGGAATGACCGCTTTTTATATGTTCCGCTTGTATTTCAGAATATTCTTTAACAAACAAACGGACTATGGTGACCACAAACCGCACGAAGCACCGAAAACAATGTTGATAGCAATGGTGTTCTTGGCATTTATGACAGTTGTATCCGGCTTTATTCCGTTTAGCACTTTTGTATCTGCCGACCGCGGGATTTTCCACAGTCATATTCACTGGGGTGATCCGTTGGTAATCGGTTCCATTTTGATGGC
>JALVLX010000006.1 GCA_027032855.1 Flavobacteriales bacterium
GTTCCCGTAGGAGACGACTTGGAAAAAATAAAACAAGTAGCTTCTATTTCTGCCAACAACGATGCTACTATTGGCGAAATGATAGCTAATGCTTTTGGTAAAGTAGGTAAAGATGGTGTGATTACCGTTGAAGAAGCTAAAGGAATGGAAACTTATGTTGATGTGGTTGAAGGTATGCAATTTGACCGTGGTTATTTATCACCTTACTTTGTAACCAATCACGAAAAAATGGAAGTTGAGCTTGAAAAACCGCTTATCTTGTTAGTAGATAAGAAAATTTCAACCATGAAAGATTTATTGCCTGTATTGGAAAAATCAGCACAAACCGGCAGACCTTTATTAATTATAGCTGAAGACGTTGAAGGAGAAGCTTTAGCTACTTTGGTTGTAAACAAATTGCGTGGTACGCTTAAAATTGCAGCCGTAAAAGCACCCGGATTTGGTGACAGACGTAAGGCTATGCTTGACGATATTGCCATTTTGACCGGAGGTACGGTTATTTCTGAAGAAAGAGGCTTTACTTTGGAAAACGCCGACTTGGAAATGTTGGGACAAGCTGACCGTGTTACTATCGACAAAGATAATACAACCATAGTTGGCGGTGCAGGCGATAAAGAGAATGTTGAAGCACGTATAAAACAAATCAAAGCACAGATAGAAACGACTACTTCTGACTACGATAAAGAAAAATTACAAGAACGTTTGGCTAAGTTAGCCGGTGGTGTTGCTGTATTGTATGTGGGTGCACCTTCAGAAGTGGAATTAAAAGAAAAGAAAGACCGCGTTGAAGATGCTTTGAATGCAACCAGAGCAGCCGTTGAAGAAGGTATTATTGCCGGAGGCGGTGTCGCTTTGGTAAGAGCACAAAAAGTACTTCAAAAAGTAAAAGCTGCCAACAAAGATGAAGAAACCGGTATCAAAATTGTAGAGCGCGCGATTGAAGAGCCTTTGCGTCAAATCGTTAACAATGCCGGTAAAGAAGGTGCTATTGTGGTTGGTAAAGTTTCGGAAGGAAAAAAAGATTTCGGTTATGATGCTAAAAATGATGAATATGTCAACATGTTTAAAGCCGGCATCATTGACCCTAAAAAAGTAACTCGTGTAGCACTTGAGAATGCCAATTCCGTATCAGGTATGATTTTGACTACCGAAGCGGCAGTTACTAATATTAAAGAAGAAAATGCGGGTGCTGCCATGCCACCTATGGGTGGCGGTATGCCGATGATGTAAAATATAATTTAACACAAAAAAATGCCGGAGAAATCCGGCATTTTTTTGTGAAATAATTTTAGTTAAAAACCAATTAATCTTTTTTGATACTTCTTTTTTCTTTGATACGGGCTTTTTTACCACGTAACTCTCTGAAATAGTAAATACGGGATCTACGAACTTTACCGTGTTTGTTAACTTCAATTTTTTGAAGCGTAGGCATGTTGAAAGGAAAAATTCGTTCTACACCGACGTCATTTGAAATTTTACGAATGGTAAAAGTTTTGGTAGCACCGCTTCCACGAACTTGAATAACAACTCCTTTAAAGAACTGAGTCCGAGTTTTGTTACCTTCTCTAATTTCGTAGTAAACCGTAATGGTATCACCGGATCCAAATTCCGGTAATTCTTTCTTTTCGATGAGTTCGTCTTGAACTAATTTAATTAGACTGTCCATTTTTAATCATTTTAAAAATTTATTCAAAAAAACATTCACGATTTTCGCCAGAGGTTTAGATGAATTGGTTTGCAAAATTACAAAAAATATTTATTTGACAATACTTAATGTTTGTTTTTTTGAGGAATTATTTGCTGTCTGTCATTTCGATCCCTACGAAAGTAGGGAGAGAAATCTCATTTTCAATTATCCATTCTCCATTTTCAATTAAGACGTTGCACCGCAACGTCTTAATTGATACTTGTTACTAGCTACTTGATACTATTTGATTAGCAAGCACATTCTTTTCATTAGGTTTTCTCCGGTCTTAATTTTGTACATTACAACTCCGGCTACGTGCAGACCAATCAATCCTGCGAGTATGAATACCAAGGTTTTGTGCAGTTCTTTCAGAGTTTCGTTGAATTCTGCATGTTCGGGGAAGCTGCCACCTAAATCATACGCAAAAGCACCTGTTTGGTAAATCATAATGAAGCCGATGA
>JALVLX010000007.1 GCA_027032855.1 Flavobacteriales bacterium
CTGTATCTTGTGAACATTTTGTGATTTTTGCCCATTTTGATGTTTTCAATTTTCCTTCAAATCCATCCAAAAGTTTGTTTAGCATTAAGCGTTGTCGGCTGTTTAATACCGTATTTTTATGTTTGTCCCAAAAATCAGCTTTATGTAGGACTTTTTCGATATTTTTTTCTGAATTTTTTAAGGCTCTGTATAAACAATTTAAAAACCAAACTATCCATTCTGTAATATCGGCGTCATTGTGTTGCACTTTTTGTAAAGTATCATAATAATTTTTCCTTTCCAATAACATTTGGTTTGATAAACTGTAAAATCTTAAGGAACTATTGTCAGAACGGGCTAATAATAAGTCGGATATCGTTCTGGCTATTCGTCCGTTGCCGTCATCAAAAGGATGTATGATTATGAACCAAAAATGAGCAATAGCCGATTTAATAACCGGATCAATATCCGAATAGTTATTAAACCAGTCCAAAAATCTATCCATTTCAATTTTAACTTGTTTTACAGGTACGGCTTGATAATGTATTTTTTCTTTACCCATTGCACCTGAAACAATTTGCATTTCATTTTTTCGATAACAAGCGACATCGATTTTGTACAAGCCACTTCTTCCCATCGGGAAAAGCGCTGCATGCCAAGCAAATAACCTTTCTTCGTCGAGAGGTTTTTCATAGTTTTGAGTAGCATCAAGCAACATTTCAACCACCCCTTCGACATTTCTATCCGGATAGACCATACCGGCATAAGCAATGCCTAATTTTCTTGCGATTGAAGAGCGTACCTGTTCATAATTTAAAAATTGCCCTTCTATTTCAGATGATTTAACTACATCAAGTGTCAGAGTTGACAACATTGTTTCTTCTCTAAAAGAAAAACCAAGAGCATTTATTTGACCAAATATTTTACCTTGCAAATGTCTGACTTTGCCAAGTATAACTTGAATTTTTTTTTCATTCCAAGTAAAATTAGGCCAACTCTTATATTCATAGATGTATTTTGCCATATGATTTGCTTATTTTCAGCAAATATACACATTATTCTCTGCATAAATAAGGAAAATAAGGCTTTTATTCTCATTATTTATCATTTCTTGCATTTCAACTAATGGTAAAATTAATTATTGTGCCAAATTATTTGCATCTATAATGCTTTTTTTAATTTCTTCAGTTGGATATAGACTGCGTTAATGATATTTTATTTCAAAATAATATTAAGAATCGTATCTCTTAATTGTTTACTATGTTCTTGTAAATCAAAGCTGTAATCAGACATTTGCCAGCGTTTGACACACAGCCGTAAGCTACCCATAATGATAGTAGCAAGCGAGGCGGTATCCAAATCTTTTTGTATTTGTCCGGCAGCTTGTCCTTTTTGAATCAGTTTGGTAATCATTTCAAAATTTCCATTGAGTATTCGCTTGCTTTTATCTCTAAAAACGGGATCGTTTCTGAAAATTTCTTCTGAAAAGATAATGGAAATCAAAGCCGGGTAGTTTAAGAATATTTGTGTAAAATTATCAAAAAGCTTGGTGATGATGATTTTAATATCTTCATTTTGCATCAAATCTTTCCGGATAATTTGGTTGTTATTCACGATAAAATAATCGAGAATGCTGAGCAATATATCCGTTTTGCTGTCAAAATGCCGGTAAATAGCCGGTTCGGAAATCCCCACTTTTTTAGATATATTTTTTATGGTCAGTGATTGAATACCGCCTTGGTCAATAATGTCCAATGAGGCTTCCAGTATGTCTATTTGTCTTTTGGTTAAATTCATACGAGTTATGATTATGATGCAAAGTTAGTAATAATTAACAGATGTACAGTTTTTTTTTTTTAATGTAAACAGATTGATATAACGCTAAATGTTAAAATTATGTTAATGAAATACAAGGTTAGTGAATATTAACTACTTTTGTACTATCAAAATCTATTAACACGAGTGTAAATTGCTGAAAATAGTAATGTAAAACTATTGTTAGTTAATATTAACTAAAATAAAAAAATATGAGTATTCTCTCAATGTGGCATAAATTAAAGAAAAAGTCTTATGACTGGCTTGATCCTGTTATTGGTTTAATGGCTAAAATGGGTTTAACACCTAACGGGATTACAACGATCGGGTTTGTGATTACGATTGCCGCAA
>JALVLX010000008.1 GCA_027032855.1 Flavobacteriales bacterium
GATGATTTGGCTTTAAAACATTTTTTGGAGGCATTGAAAATTGAACAGAAATACAACAATACTTTAGGTTTGGCGATCAATTTTCACAATATAGGTTCTATTTATGAGCGAAAAGGTGATGATGAAAAGGCCTTGGAATATTACAAAAAATCCTTATCATATAATGAACAAATTCATTCAAAAGTCGGGCAAATTATTTGCAATACGAGTATAGGAAACCTGTTGTTAAAAAAAGGAAAGACCGTTGAAGCTGTTGAAATTATCAAACCTAATTTGGATGTTGCTGAGAAAATCGGTGATGCTTATTATCTTTCTGAAGTTTATGTAAATTTGGGTAAGGCATATTTGCAAGCCGGACAATATAAAAAAGCCGAAGAAAATATTAGTAAAGCATTGCAAATAGCACTTGATAAAAAGATTCCTTCTGTAGCTCAGGAAGCCTATAATCAATATTCTGTTTTGAAGGAAAAACAAGGGAAATATAAAGAAGCTTTACTTTATCACAAAAAATTTAATGAAAAGCAGAATGAAATATTGAACGAAAAAAACCGACAGTTAGTTTCAGATGTGGTCATTAAGCAAATCAAACTTGAAAACAAACAAAAAATGGAAGCGCTTGGCGAAGAGAATTTGATTGTTAAGAAAAAATTGAAGCGCACCACAAAATCATTTTATTTAACTTTACTATTTTTAGTTTTTATCATTGTTTTGGCCGGAATTTTTTACAAATATTATCAGTTACATAACCAACGAAAATTGATGAATTTGGAGCAGGATTTATTACGAGCAAGAATGAATCCGCATTTTATTTTTAATTCTCTGAATTCTCTCAAAATGTTTATTATCCAACAAAAAACCAAGGAAGCAGTTGTGTATTTGAGCACTTTTTCAAAGTTGGTGAGAACTATTCTGCAGTCCACTATTGATAAGGAAACAACTTTAAAAGACGAAATTGAAACCATCAAGAAGTATGTTTCCATTGAAAATATACGTTTTTCAAATCAAATTAATTTTGAAATTAATGTATCAGACCGGTTAAATTTAAATGAATTACTTATTCCACCGCTATTAACGCAACCATTCATTGAAAATGCACTATGGCATGGATTATCTCCCAAAGAAGGTGAAAAAAACTTGATTATAAATATTTTTCCGAAGGATGATGAGTATTTTGTTATTGAAATAATTGACAATGGCATTGGACGTAAAAGAGCAGATGAAATTAGAGAAACCCGGACTTTTAAGCGTGATTCGGTGGGGATTAAGCTATCGGAAGAGCGGTTACGTCACTTTACGAAAAAGATGTCTGCCGGTTATCAATTAGACTTTGAAGATTTGTTTGATGAAGACGGACAGCCGGCTGGAACTAAGGTTATAATTGTAATTCCATATAAACGAAAATGAGATTAATAGTTGATATAGGTAACAGTAATGTTGTGGTAGGTTTACAACAAAATGCTAACTGGTTGCACATTTGGCGCTTCAAAACCGATAAGCATGCCAAGGCTTTAAGTTATGGTGTGAAACTCTTAAATGCGTTATGGGAAGCCGGTGTAAGCGTTGATGACATTAAAATTAAAATCTTAAGTACGGTTGTGCCGGAACTCAGAGATGAATTTATCAAAATGCTTGAAAATCTCAATGACGCACCTTTATTGCTTCTCAACAAGAAATTATATTCGTCATTAAATATAACCATAACCGCCAAAGAGGAAATTGGGACGGATTTGGTGGCAAATGCTTTGGCTATACACAATATTTACAAAACAGGTGCCATTGTTGTTGATTATGGAACGGCTTTGACTTTTATGCTTATTGATGCCGAAGGCAAAATATTGGGAGTGAATATTGCACCGGGTATTAAAACTGCTATGAATTCTTTAAGTGATAAAACCTCGCAATTGGATAATGTCCCTTTGATTTTACCCGAAAATCCTTTAGGAAAAGATACAGAAACTGCTATTCAAAATGGCGTTTTATTGGGCTATATCGGCTTGATATCGTATATGATTTCGCAAATAAAAAATGCTTATGGTAAGAATGTTAAAGTGATAGCAACCGGTGGTTTGGTTAATGTTTTGAAGCATAAATTACCGGAAATTGATATCATTGCACCTAATTTAACTTTAGACGGTTTGGCACTTTTACCGCAATTTGTTAAAGTTTAATTTTACCAAATACTTCTTTAAAATTCTTTTCTATTTGTTGTTGCAAACTGCCTAAACTCATGTTTTTGATTGTGGCAGCTTTTTGGTAAATATGTTTGATATCATAATCGGTCTGTTCATCTGTTTCCAGAAAAATTCTGTCAAGTGAAGTGGCATCCAACGCTGTACTATTCTTATCACTTTTGAATAATTGCGCTCCAAATGACAAATAAAATCCGGCTTTTGTCAATTGATGAGCTAATTTGGCATTTTTAGTAAAACCATGCATAATCCAAGACGTTTCCGGTTTAAATGACTTTTTAATGGCCAAGAGTTTATCGTAGCATCTAACGCAGTGAATGATAAGCGGTTTTTGATATTTTTCGGCTAATTCGGCTTGAGTTAAAAAGATTTTTTCCTGTATTTGCAATGGATATTTGTTGATAATTTCAGGCATCATATCCAAACCACATTCCCCAACAGCTAAACATTGAGGTTGTTTAATCAAGCTTTCTAATTTCGGTAAAAAATCAGCATTTAAATACCACGGATGAATACCGGTCGAAAACCAGAGATTGTCCGGAGGCGTGTCGATTCCGCCTATTAAATTTTTAATAGAGCAGACTTTGGTATTAGAGTTATTTTGGTGGGTATGAATATCGAAATAGTTCATAACACAAAATTAGCAAAAAAATCCCGGGCTGATATGCCCGGGATTTTTAATATATTGTAGTAAACGTTTAAGTAAAATAAGATTTCTCGTCATTTTACTTCCTACGTCAGTAAAACTCTGTCGAAATGACAAGTACTTTCAACTCAGGTTACTGAGCTTGCCGAAGTACAACTTTTCACTTTTAACTAAACTAGTCTAACCATTGAGTAAAGAAATCCATCATGGCTTCTTTCAAATCGTAGTGTAAACGAATGTAAGTACGCATTTCATCACGCAAAGGGATTTGTTCTCTGTAAAGTCTGCCGTCAAGTGGTTCGTTAATGTCAGCAGTTTTCAAAGTCAATCTTTTTTTACGGATTTTGTGTAATAAGTCAGAGATAACTTTTCTTTCTCTTAAGATTTTATTTTGAAAGCTTTCCAAATCAATTAAAGCTTGCTTATCGAGATTTTTACGTGCGGCTACTTCTTCTAATTTTTCTTGAAAAGTATCCATTTCGTCTCTATGAAATTTCAATTCTCTTTTCCATGTGTCTAAGTTAAATTCGAGATCACTCAGATAATTTATTTTTTGCTCCATAATATCAAATTTTTGTGGTTATTTTGAGTTATAAAATTATAACTTTTTTTTAAATTGAAAAAATTATTTTCCAACTTTAACCAATTCAACTTTAAAAATTAAATCTGCATTGGGTGGAATGACACCACCGGCCCCTCTTTCGCCATATCCCAAGTGGGGTGGAATGAATAAATACGCTACAGTTCCTTCTTTCAATTGCATGATACCTTTGTCCCATCCGGCAATAACGCGACCTTTACCAACCGGAAAACCAATAGGTTGGCCACGGTCATAAGATGAGTCGAATTTTGTGCCGTCAGATAAATAACCCGTGTAGTGTACTTGTACCCATTCGCCGGCTTTAGGTTGTTTGCCTGTACCTTCTTTTTCTATCAAGATTTTCAAACCTGAATCATCAGCTTTAGCTTGGGCTTTTTTGGCAGCTAAGTCGGCAGCTAAATTCTTTTTAGCTTCGTTTTCTTTGTCTTCTTTGGCTTTCTTTTCTTTCATATAGTTACTAAAAATCTTTACGGCATCAAAAGCTTTGGCATCTTTACCTTTTCTGATGATAGTTACCTTGTTAATTGTATCTCCTTTTCTGATTTTTTGTACAACGTCAAATCCTTTAACGGTTGAACCAAATACACTGTATTTGCCATCTAAAAACGGTGTGTCAGCCAGTGTTATAAAAAATTGACTGCCGTTTGTGTCAGGGCGATTTTCTCTTGCCATTGATAAAGCTCCTTTAGTGTGTTTTAAGTCGGAAATTTCGTTTTTGAATTTGTATCCGGGACCACCCTGTCCGTTACCTTGCGGGTCGCCACCTTGAATTACAAAATCATTTTGGGCACCGGTAGCTTTGCTGACTATGCGGTGAAATGTCAAACCGTCATAAAAAGGTTTGCCTTTGTATTCATCTTTGACATACGGATTGGTACCTTCGGCTAAGGTAACAAAATTGGCAACCGTAACCGGCGCTTTGTCCGGACGCAGTTGCAGTAAAATATCTCCTTTTTGTGTTTGCAACTCGGCATACAATCCGTCTTTTAAATCCGGATATTTTGGGGACTTGCAAGAGCCTAATCCCAAAATTAATACTAGTAAAATCAAACTGATTTGTTTCATAATTATTCTGTTTTTTGTTTATCTATTTTTAATATTTTAAGTTTTAAAATCAAGGGAATATTTGTGCCAATTTTCTTCTCATCGCCGTGAAATCCGTAGGCGGCACTGGATGGAAAAATGAAAACGGCACTTTCACCTTCTTTGAGCAATTTGACTGCTTCTCGAAAACCTCTAAAATAATTTTCATGATCGACGTTGTAGGTTTTTTCGCCTATTTCGTCAAAACTGTAGATGATATTGCCACTCAAATCACTTATTTCGTACGTCAACAAAACTTTGTCGCCTACTTGAGGGCGTATTCTAGAAGAGGTGTTTTTCTTCAAGTAATAATATTGAAAACCATGACCGGAATCAATATAATGATGGGCTGTGTCTTGCGCAATCATTTTTGAAATGTAGGCTTCTTCGCGCCGGTTCAAATCTTGGTTGTGCCGGACTGATTCCATATTAACGTGGGATTTTTGGTGTTGTATGGGATCGCGAGCTGCTTGATTGTTGTTTTTGCATGATAGCAACAACAAAATAAGGCTGATATTTAGGATAATTCTATTCATTATTTGAGTTTAATTCGTCTAAAAATTCCGGTAATTTTTCTAAAAACAATTTTACGGCATTGTCTAAACTTATTTTTGTTCTACCACCTGCTGCATTGAGATGGCCGCCACCGTTAAAATATTTTTTGGCAAATTCGTTTGCCGGAAAATTACCTTTGGAACGGAATGAAATCCGGACACCTTCTTTTTCGTTTTCCAAAAACATAACGGCAAAAATGGCTTCTTCAAGCGATAAACCGTAATTGACAAAACCTTCGGTGTCACCTTTTTGGTAGTGATGCTTGTCTAAATCCGCTTTACTCAGTGCAATATAAGCTGTTTTATATTGAGGCATAAAAACCAATTTGTTCAAAGCTTCTCCCAATAAATGCAATTTGTTTAGCGAAAAAGAATCATATATTTTGATTTGAATTTTGTTGTGATTGATACCTTTTTCCATCAAATCGGCGGCAATACGCATGGTATGCGGTGTGGTATTCGGAAACTTGAATGAACCGGTATCTGTCAAAATGCCTGTGTACAAGGCGGTTGCCATATCCTTGTCGATAGAGCTTTTGCCTTCTAAGCCGACTATAAAATCGTAAACCATTTCGCTGGTGGAACTTTTGGAAGAATCCGAAAACATAAATTGTGCATAATTCGATGGTTCCAAATGGTGGTCAATCATCACAAAAGTTTTATCTTTCAGTTTCTTTAAAAATTTTCCAAAATCTTTTCCGGAACGAGATAAGTCATTGAAATCAAGTGTGAAAAAAACTGCCGTGTTTTTTAAAATATTTTTAATTTTTTCGTGATTTTCTTCATATATCAATACTTTATCAATCCCGGGTAACCATTTGAGATAATTCGGTATTTCGTTGGGAGAAATGAGAGACGTATTAATACCTTTATGTTGTAAAAATTTTTGCAATGCCAATCCGGACCCGAGTGCGTCACCATCGGGATTGCGATGAATGATAATCACACTTTGTTTGATGTTTTGCAATAATGTTCTAAGCTGTTCCGGTATTTGGATCATTGAATTTTGTATTAATTGACAAAAGTAAGAAATTATTGAGCAGGTTACTTGTTAATTTATAAGAAATTTCTTTGAGAAAGAAACTTTCAACATTCGGTTACTGAGCTTGTCGAAGTATAACTTTTAACTTTCAACTATTCTAGTGCCCGTTTGATTTTTAATGCCATTCAAGTCCGTGATTAAAACTTCTTTGCCACCTGCTTCAATAAAATCAATAGTGGCTTTAATTTTAGGTGCCATGTTTCCCTCTCCGAATTTGCCTTCTTTCAAATATTTTTTAGCATCTTGAACAGGAAGCTTTTTGATGGCTTGTTGTTGTTCGGTACCGTAATTTAGGTACACAAAA
>JALVLX010000009.1 GCA_027032855.1 Flavobacteriales bacterium
TTGTAAACTTGCTTTTTTTGACATTAAATGTTCCCATGAAGCATTCAAATGATAGCGTGTGGTCAATAGTAATTCCGTTACATCGGTTTTGATAATATTTTTATCAATTTGAACCGGCTCATCTGTTTGTTGGGCAAAACCAATGGTACCCAACAACATAGCAAAAACAAGAATTAAGGTTTTCATTTTATAAGATTTTAAAGATTACTTATCAAAGTTAGTGAACATATGTATAGTGCATCTTTTTTTAACACAAATTTAACAGGACTGTTAGAAGTATTGTTAACAAAACCCGTAGTAATGTTAAAATTAACATTAGTTTTATACCATTTACAACTTCGCACTTTACCACCTTCCCACTTAGCACTTTCCACTCGAGACCAATTTCATTTGTCTCTGCTGACTTTCAATCCCACTCTCTACGGATACGGAATATCGATTTTTTCTGTTTGCAATTTTTCAGACGTTGCACGCAACATCTCTAGATTTTCAATTCAAACGTTTTACCAAAACGTTCCTACATTGTCAATTTTCCATTTTCAATTTTCAATTCAGACATTTTACCAAAACGTCTCTACAACATTCAACATTATGAACATTACAAACTTTATGAACTTTATAAACTTTATAAACTTTCAACTCACGTTTATGTCGTTCATGTCCAAAATCCTGTCGTTCACAAACTCATACCTGTCGTTCAAAAATTCATCAAAAAATACATTTATTTATTAAATAATTTTATACTGAATTTTAAAACCCGATAGGAAGTATCAAAATGACAATCAAAAAACAAAATTTTCTATGAAAAGAAAATCCGCACTTGGTACTTTTTACTAGGCACTTGGCACTCAAATAACCAAATAACCAGATAACCAGATAACCAAATCACCAAAAATAAATACCATGAAAAAACTAATCATCAGCATCATTACACTAGTCATCACAAGCATGGCTGTAGCCCAAAACGGCTTTAACTACAAAGCGCTTATTACCGACAATGGTAATGTATTGAACAATCAATCGGTGACTTTTAAGTTTACCGTATTGGAAAACGGCACCACTGCCGTATATCAAGAAACCCAAACCGCCACTACCGATGCTAACGGTATTGTAGCGGTTAACCTAGGAGAAGGCAACGTTGTGTCAGGTGATTTTTCTACCATAGACTGGGGTAGCAATCCCTATTTCTTAAAAGTGGAAATCGATACCGGTAACGGTTTTCAAGATTTTGGCACTACGGAATTCAAATATGTCCCTTATGCCAAATTTGCCGAAAAAGCCGGCAATGTATTTAGTGGCGATTTTAGTGATTTAAGCAACGTGCCTACCGGACTTTCTGACGGCGATGACGATACGCATTTAACAGAAGCCCAAGTAGATAACTATGTATCAAATAACGGTTATTTAACCCAAGTTGACAATATCCGTGGCATTCCGGTATCTGCTACAACTCCTGCCAACGGTCAAGTATTAAAATACAACGGCACCCAATTTGTCCCTGCCGATGACGATACCAGTGGCGGTTCGGGAACAGACGGCGTTGTAAACTCCGCTACTTTTTCAGGTACAACCACCAAAACATTGACTTTGTCCCGTAGCAATGGTTTAGGTAATATTACTGCCAATTTTACCGATAATGACACCCATTTAACCGATGCGCAAATAGGTGCAATGGGCTATATCAAAAATGCCGACGATAGCGATGCCGATGCTACAAACGAAATACAAAACCTTTCGGTAAGCAATAACCAACTCTCCATTTCACAAGGTAATAGCGTAACCTTACCTACCGGTGCAACCAAATTGGACGATTTAAGTGATGCAAAGTCAGACACTAACGGCTCTTCAATATTTATCGGCATTGATTCCGGAGCCAATGATAGCGGGAATAATTCTAATGTTGGTATAGGATATAAAGCAATGAATTCCAATACCTCAGGAGGTGGAAATGTAGCATTAGGATATAAAGCACTCACAAATAACACTGACGGATATTTAAATACTGCAACAGGTAACTTGGCTCTTGCTTCAAATACCGGTGGTTATGAAAATACTGCTTTCGGAACCAGTGCGCTTACTTCTAATACTACGGGACTATATAATACCGCAACCGGAAGTAATGCTCTTGCATCGA
>JALVLX010000010.1 GCA_027032855.1 Flavobacteriales bacterium
CATCCGGCTCCTGACATCGTACACCCGACACCGGACATCCGACTATCAAATAACCAATATCATCAAATAACCATATAAACATGAATAATTTAGGAAAAGATTTTAGAAAATTTGCACAAGACAAAAAGCGAATCAGCAGTTTAACGCTAGATGCTTTTGAAAGTAGCATGACACCTTATATTATTGAGGAACGCCAACTCAACGTGGCACAAATGGACGTATTTTCCCGTTTGATGATGGACCGCATAATCTTTTTAGGCACAGCCATTGACGACCATGTTGCCAATATTCTACAAGCACAGTTGTTGTTTTTAGAAAGTTTGGATTCGAGCAAAGATATTCAAATCTATATCAACTCACCGGGGGGTGGTGTATATGCAGGTTTGGGTATTTACGACACCATGCAATACATTCGTCCCGATGTAGCCACTATTTGTACCGGACTTGCTGCTTCAATGGGCGCCGTTTTATTAGCCGCCGGCGAAAAAGGTAAACGTGCAGCATTACCGCATTCACGCGTAATGATTCATCAACCTCTAGGTGGCGCACAAGGACAAGCTTCGGACATTGAAATTACAGCTCGCGAAATCTTAAAATTGAAAGACGAACTGTATGAAATCTTGTCAAATCATACCGGTCAAAAAGTAAAAACGATAGAAAAAGATGCCGACCGTGACTATTGGATGCGTGCCGATGAAGCTAAAAAATACGGTTTGATTGACGAAGTATTAATCAGAAAAAACTAATTTTTAATGTCTGAAAAACATTGTTCTTTTTGTGGACGTCCCGAATCTTCAGTTAAGATGCTTATTTCCGGATTAGATGGTTATATCTGCGACGATTGTGCTATGCAAGCTTATGAAATAACCAAAGCCGAATTTGAAAATCATCAACATGATGATAAAGGTTTTGCTAACCTGAATGACCTCAAAAAACCCAAAGATATTTTTGAATATCTCAACCAATATGTCATCGGGCAAGATGAAGCCAAAAAAACTTTGTCCGTAGCAGTTTACAACCACTACAAACGCCTGTTGCAACAAGACAGTGGTGATGATGTGGAAATAGAAAAGAGTAACGTCATCATGATTGGCGAGACGGGTACCGGAAAAACCTTAATGGCGCGTACCATTGCCAAAATGCTCGACGTACCTTTTGCCATAGTTGATGCCACAGTACTTACCCAAGCCGGATATGTAGGCGAAGATGTAGAAACTATTTTGACACGTTTGCTTCAAGCTGCCGATTATGACGTCAAAAAAGCAGAACGCGGTATTGTTTTTATTGATGAAATTGATAAAATAGCGCGCAAAGGTGACAATCCTTCCATTACCCGTGACGTATCGGGTGAAGGCGTCCAACAAGCCTTACTCAAATTATTGGAAGGTACTGTTGTCAATGTACCGCCGCAAGGTGGACGAAAACATCCCAACCAAGAATTTATCAAAGTCAATACCCAAAATATTTTGTTTATAGCCGGTGGTGCTTTTGCCGGTATAGATAAAATTATCAGTAAGCGTATCAACATGAAACCGCTTGGCTATCAAGCTCAAAAAGAAGAGCATATTGACGAAGAAAACATTTTACGGTATGCCATTCCCACCGATTTGCGCAAATATGGTTTGATACCTGAAATAATCGGTCGTTTGCCGGTGCTTACTTATTTAAACAGCCTTGACAAAACGACACTGAAACGCATATTGACCGAACCTAAAAACGCCTTAATCAAACAATACAAAAAATTGTTTGAAATGGATGGTATTCAACTAGTTATCAAAGACGAAGCTTTGGATTACATTGTTGACAAATCTATTGAATACAAATTAGGCGCCCGAGGTTTACGTTCATTGGTGGAAGCTACACTCAAAGACGATATGTTTAACCTCCCCGGCACAAAACGCAAGAAATTAGTTGTTGACAAAAAGTATGTCGAAGAGAAACTCTCCCAAAATTTATTGACTAAGATTAGTAAAGCATCATAAAAAAAGCTGTGGCATTCGCCACAGTTTTTTTTAATTTTCCTCATTAAATCACTAAAAACATAGACTATTTGGCATTAGCCCTTATAAGTCAATGATTTTTATCAGCATTTTAGATATTTGTAACAATTCTAAGGTTGAGATATACAT
>JALVLX010000011.1 GCA_027032855.1 Flavobacteriales bacterium
GGCAGTGTGCAAACAATGACTTATTTGGCAAGCATGATTACCGGACAGTTTTCCGGTCAAACTTATTTGAAATACCAATGGCATCCGGCAATGCAACAATGGATGCGAGAGAATTATCCGGTATATTTAACCCGCCAATTTGCCGACCAAATGGAATCCGGCGAAAATTTAGCACACTTGATGATGAATGATGTTGTTTTTATTGCTACAAGCAACAGTGCTTCTGCCAGCGAATCGCTTATCAACTGCTTACGCCCTTATGTTAACATTACCCATATCGGGACACCTACCCATGGTAAATATACCGCTTCCATCACCATGTTTGATTCTCCTGACTTTTCCGGCAATAATGTCAATCAAAATCATCGATGGGCTATTCAACCCATTGTATTAAAAGTGAGTAACGTAAATGGAGAAAGCGACTTTATTGACGGTTTAACTCCGGATATTTTACAAAATGAAGATTATTTCAATTTAGGCACATTTGGCGATGTCAACGAACCCTTATTGCAAACCGCCTTAAATTATATCAGTAGCGGAAGTACAAACTCACCACGTCCAAACACCATGAATTTAACCGAAATTTATTACAATGAATACCCCCACACTGACAATATGTATCTGAATAGCGATATTTTAAAGACCATAGAAAAAAACGCAAATCTGAAATGAAATAAAATAAATTAGCGTAATTTTGCGCATTAAAACTAACACATGGAAATAGCATTAATATCACACGATGGCAAAAAACCGGAAATGGTTCGCTTCATCATGGATCACAAAGCCGAATTGTTACAAAAAAATGTCAAAATAATTGCTACCGGCACAACAGGTAAATACATACAGGAAACCGGCTTAAAAGTCAACCGTATGCTGTCAGGCCCGCTTGGTGGAGACGCACAAATAGGTGCCCGTGTTGCCGAAGGCAAAACCAAAATGGTTATCTTCTTCCGCGACCCGCTCGACAAGCACCCACACGAACCGGATATATCCATGTTGATGCGACTTTGCGATGTACACAACATACCATTGGCAACCAATCCCGCCTCTGCAAATATGTTATTTAAAGCCGTATTTGGCACATAATATTTCTTATCAATCTGTTTGTGAAGTTCAGACAACTTTACCCCCTTATTAACACAAAATTGTTAATAACTTTTTGCCATTATGCGTTTTTTTAACATATAAAAACGTAAATTTGCAATACACAAATGAAACAATTATGTCTAATGCACACAACTATGAAGATTTGATCAGACGCTTTGAAGCGATGTTGCAAACAAATGGGAGTTATTTCTTCGACTTGGAAGATTATTTAACCATAATTGGACATTATGTAAATTCCGGCAACTACAATTTGGCTCAAAAAGCCATAAATGCCGGTTTACAACTATACGATCAAGACATTGATATACTTCTTTATCAGGCTGAGCTCTATTCTCTTAAGGATCAACTCGAAAATGCCGAATATCTCTTAGAAGAACTCAGATTTTCAGATCCCGACCGTTTGGAAATTCCCATGTTAGAATCTGAAATTTATTCAAGACAACATATGCACAAAAAGGCTATTGACGCTTTACACCGTGCTTTAGAATTACCCGATGCGGAACCTTCGGAAATATACGAAATGATAACTGTTGAGCATTTGTATCTGGACAATTACAACGAAGCATTAGACGCTGCCATTCAAGCACTGAAATATGATCCGGGAAGTTCCATGTCTTTGTACAACGCTATTTCCTGTTTTGACTTGATTAACCGTACGGACGACGCTATTATTTTTCTTGAAAATTTTCTCAGCAAAAATCCTTTTAGTGAAGTAGGTTGGAGTTTACTTACCAAAAAATATATTGACAAAGGAGAATTTGAAAAAGCTTTAGAAGCTATTGACTATGCCATTGCCATTGATGACAAATTTTTAGGTGCTTACTATGACAAAGCTTTTATTTACTCAAAATTGAGACGTTACAAAGAAGCTCTTATCTTTTATAAAATGACACTGGATATTGCTGATCCTACAGCATTTACTTATTATCATATCGCTCGAATTTATCAGCGTATGAATGATATTGACAATGCGTCCGAATATTTTTTAAAAGCTATCAATGAAGACCCCGGACATTTTAAATCTTGGTTAAAACTGGTAGAACTCAAAATAGAGAATAAAGAATGGCAAGCTGCACTTGAAATTGCTAAAAAAGCATCTGATATAGTTAATCACGAAGAACTTTTTGAACTGTTGGGCGATATCTATGTACATGAAAAAAAATGGCAGGAAGCTATTGCCGCTTTTGAAATGAGTTACAAATTAAGTAACGGCAATTTGCACATCATTATAAAATTATCAAATTTATACAAACGTACCCACCAGATAAAAAAATTCAGAAACTTACTACTCAAAGCCAAACAAAAGTTTCCTGACTCAAAAGAAATTCAAAGCCTCATGTCGGGATATTAAAGTCTGATTTATGAAACAACAAAAATGGTTCAATCCCGGTCTGTTTTTTAAAGGCATGGCTATGGGGGCAGCCAATGTTATTCCCGGTGTCTCAGGAGGTACAATTGCTTTAATAACAGGCATTTACGAACGATTAATCAACGCTATTAAATCTTTTAATCCAACCGCTCTGAAACTACTCATCAAGTTTCGTTGGTGTGAATTTGCTCAACATACCGATTTGGCATTTGTCATCCCTGTTGGTTTAGGATTGGTAGCAGCCATTTTATCACTTGCCAAACTTTTTGCTTTTCTTTTCAGACATTACCCCGTTTTCATCTGGGCATATTTTTTCGGTTTGGTTTTAGCATCTGTATATTTTGTAGGCAAAACCGTCAAAAGATGGTATTGGGCAACTTATTTAAGTTTTATTATTGGGACGCTGATTGCCATTGCGGTTACCATTCTACACCCGGCTGTTGAAAACGACAATCCATGGTATTTATTCCTCAATGGTGTTATAGCAATTGTGAGTATGGTATTACCCGGGCTCTCAGGTTCTTTTGTATTGATTTTACTTGGGAATTACCAATTAGTTGCTATAGATGGCATAAACCATTTCAACCTGAAAGTCTTACTCCCCTTTGCTGCCGGAGCCATTGTCGGATTAATTGGATTTTCACATATTTTATCTTGGCTTTTTAAACGGTATCGCAATCAAACCATAGCGCTTTTGACCGGTTTTATTTTAGGCTCTCTGAGTATTTTATGGCCTTGGAAAAAAGTCGTTTATCTGCAACACAAGGGTGAAATCATCTACAAACACGGAAAACCCGTTGTCTCTTACTACGAAAAAATTTTACCCGAGCATTTTGACGGCAATTTTTGGTTGGCAATTTTGTTGGTCATACTCGGTATTATCAGCATTGTTTGGATAGAAAAAGTCTCTGACAACGAAGTAACTGAAAGCAAATGATCCCAAAAATTTTAGGTTTAATCGGCTATCCCCTAACCCATTCCTTTTCAAAAAAATATTTCACCCAAAAATTTGAAAAAGAAAAGATTACCGGTTATGTATATCGCAATTTTGAATTAACTGACATCGATGAACTTCCGGCTTTAATCAAAAATACACCCCTGATTACCGGCTTAAACGTTACCATTCCTTTCAAGGAAAAGGTTCTTGCTTATGTTGATGAATTGTCGCCTGAGGTACAAGCCGTTGGTGCCGCAAACACACTTGTCATTCATCCCAAAAGCCGAAAAATTAGGGCTTACAATACTGATATTCATGGCTTTAAACATAGCCTTTCCCCAAATTTAAAACCTTACCATTCCAAAGCTTTGATACTTGGCACGGGAGGCGCTGCTAAAGCGATTGCTTATGCCTTACAACAATTAAACATTGACTCCGTAATGGTATCAAGACAACCAAAAAACGATCAACAATTATCATATTCCGACTTAACAGAATCTGTCGTAAAAACCCATTTGTTGGTTGTTAACGCAACGCCCGTAGGCCAATTCCCCAAACTTGAAGAAAGCCCCCGATTTCCTTACGATTTCATTACCGAAAAGCATTTATTTTACGATTTGATTTACAATCCGCCCGTTACCGGTTTTTTGAAACAAGCGCAAAAAAAAGGCATCACAACATGTAACGGATTGAATATGTTGTATTTACAAGCAGAAAAAGCTTGGCAAATATGGACAAAAGAAGATGCTTTGTAATTCAAAAAAAATTGTTAAATTTCGCTTCTAAAAATTAATCGGTAAATTTACTATTATGGTAGAAGAAAGAGACGAAAACCTGCAACCTGCAGATGGAATGAATGAGTCGGCGGAAACTCAAAACAATTCCGCAGAAAATGGGCAGATGGAAGAAACTTTGGCTACAGATGAAACAGCTGACAATCCGGACGTTGAAAAGAACGTAACAACAGTAGAAGATGATCAGCACGAGATGTCTGAAAAATCAGTAGAAGAAGTTGTAGATGAAATTGAGCAAAGTGTGGCTTCAGAATCGGAAGGAGACAAGGAAGAACACGAAACACCTAATGACGAGAATATCCCATTGCTTTCTTACAAGGACTTCGATATTCCTACGCTTTTAAATGAAGCTAAGAAACTGTTGGATAGTTATCCCGTGCAAAAAATCAAAAAGCATTTTGATGAAATCAAATCGGCTTTTGAGGACAAGGTTTTTGAATTGAGACAACAATTTAAAGAAGCCAATCCGGATGCAGAAGAAGTTGATTTGAACATCCCCGAAATCAAAGATTTAAAATACGTTATCAAAGACTACAAATCAAAACTTCACGCTTACCGTAAAGAAATCCAAGAACGATTGGAAGCAAACTTGGCCAAACGGGAAGCATTGATTGAAGAATTGAAACACGTCATAGATTCTACAGAATATACGTTTGATGAACGTTTCAAAAAGTTTAAAGAAATCCAAAAACAATGGCGTACTGCCGGTAGTATTCCCCGTGCAAAATACACTGATATTTGGAAAACATTTAAACACCACGAAGAACGTTTTTATGACTTACTCGATTTAGATCGCGAGTATCGTGACAAGGTTTTTAAAGAAAATTTGAAACAAAAGCAAGCTATCATTGACGAAGCTAAAAAACTTCTGGAAGATGACGATGTTCATCATACTTTTAAAGCGCTTCAAGGTTTGCACAAAAAATGGAAAGAAGAAACCGGACCGGTTGCACGTGAATATCGTGAAAAAATATGGGAGGAATTTAAAGCCGTTACCAAACAAATCCACGATAAAAGACGCGATTTTTATAAAAAACTGAAAGAAGAATTTGCTGATAATCTCATTAAAAAACAAGGGATTATCGAAAAGTTGAAAGAACTGACTGCTGTTATTCCCGAAACACATAAAGAATGGCAACAAAAAATCAAGCAAATAGAAGAATTGCGTGAACAGTTCTACAAAATTGGTTTTGTTCCCAGAAAAAATCGTGAAGAAATTTGGGAAAACTTCAAATCAACCATCAAAGAATTTAACAAACACAAAAACAACTTCTATAAGTCTTTAAAAGAGTTGCAAAAAGAAAATCTGGACAAAAAAATGGCATTGATAAAAATTGCCGAGGAACTCAAAGACAGTGAAGATTGGGAAACAGCCACTCAAAAATATAAGGAAATCCAAGAAGAGTGGAAAAAAATCGGACATGTGCCACGCAAATATTCAGAAAAAATATGGCAACAGTTCCGCGAAGCTTGTAACCACTATTTTGACCGGTACCACAACCATATCCGTTCAGAAAAAAATGAAGAATACCAAAATTTTGTCAAGAAAAAAGAATATTTAAAGAAGCTTAAAGAACAATTTAAAGAAGCTGACGGCGATACCGGTTATACCATTGATGATATTAAAAAAATTGTAGCCGAATGGAAAACTCTCGGATATGTGCCTGACAATAAAAATTACATTAATGTCAAATTCAACAAGTTTATCAATTCGTTATACGACAAATTGCATATTGACAAACGTGAATTGTCATTCTTGAAATTTAAAAATGATGTTGACCAATATTATGATGAAGAAAATTATCGTAAATTGGATTCTGAAAAGCGTTATGTTCGTCAAAAAATTGAAGGTATCCTAAAAGAGATTGAACAATTGGAAAACAATATTTTGTTTATCAAATCAGCCGACGAAAATAATCCGTTTAAAAAAGAAGTTGAAAAAAATATTGCTAAGAATAAAGAAATCTTAGAATTTTGGAAGAAAAAACTGCAATATTTAAACTCTTTGGACTACTAAACTGATTTTTATCTCTAAAGCAATTGAAAGTGAAATATTTTGCCGGACTTTTTCTTATTATATTTGGTACAGGTAATATTGCAGGGCAAGATTTGGATATTTACAAACACCAAAAAAACTCCAATTTTGATATTCCTGCTATCCCTAAAGAAATGAGTTATGAAGAATTCAAAATATTAAGCACCGATTTACGGATGCAAGATATGATGATTGCAAGCATATTGCCGGGACATGTTCACTTCAAAATCGGCGAAAAAAAGAAAAGCTATTATATATTAGGTACACGTTCACTTGGTTATTTAGGTTGGGTTTATTTGTCATTTAACAATAAATCTTTAGCTAATATAATTATCTTGGACACTGCCGGGTTGGATAATACTATAAATAATAACGATTTAATTGTTGCCTATAGTTCCATTACATTAATTATCGGAAGTTTTTTATATGATTGGATTCATGGGAGATATATTTTAGATAGTAAACAAAACAGAATAAGATATAAATACGCCAGGAAAAAAATACAGTTTGGGGTAAACATTATCAAAACACCACGCTCCCAATACCCGGGACTTGGTTTGGCTTTCAACTTTTGAAAGAATAAAATGGGTAAAAAAAATTTGAAATTACAGGGTAAAAATTTATCTTTGCCCGTCAAAATAAAAATGAACTGAAAAAAAAAGAAGAGAATGCGAAATAAAGGACTTGTAATAGTATTTGCTACTATTTTAGGATTGATAAGTATTTATACATTATCATTTACATTTAAAAGTAATCAAATCAGAAAAGAAGCTAAAGCTTATGCAGGAGGCGATTTTAATAAGGAAAAACAATATTTAGATTCCTTATCAAACAAACCGGTGTTTAGTATTTTAGGATCTGACTTCACTTACAACGATATCAAAGATCGTGAGATGAATTTAGGTCTTGACTTACGAGGTGGGATTAACGTGATTTTGCAAGTATCGGTTAAAGACATCTTGAAAAATTTGGCCAACAATACCAAAAATCCTGTCTTTAATCAAGCACTCGCGGAAGCCGGTGAAATGCAAAAAAGCAGTAACAAACCTTATATCGATTTGTTTTTTGAAGCTTTTGACAAAATAAACAGTAAATCTGATAAAACAGTCAAATTAAGTTCTCCGGAAATTTTCGGTAACCGCGACCTTTCCGATGAAGTCAAATTTAACATGGCAGATGATGAGGTCAAAAAAATCATTCGCAAAAAAGTGGATGACGCTATGGTCAGTGCCTTTGAGGTATTGCGTAAGCGTATTGACAAATTTGGGGTAACGCAACCTAATATTCAACGTTTGGGCAAATCCGGTCGTATTTTGGTAGAATTAGCCGGTGCCAAAGATATTGAACGTGTCAAAAAATTGTTGCAAAGTACAGCCCAATTGGAATTTTGGCATGCTTACAATGCTCAAGATGTAACGCCTTACTTCCAGCAAGTAAATGCTTATTTTGCTCAAAACCAAGCAGTCAAAAAAGATACTGTTAAAAAAGACGTTGATTCGTTATTGGTCGATGACGAGCAAAAAGAAACTTTATTCAAATATTTAAGACCCGGAAGCTATTCAAGAGTTGGGGTTGTAAAAATTAAAGACAAACACCATGTTGAGCAAATGCTTAACAATCCGGAAGCTAAAAAGTTATTACCGGCAGAAATGAAAGACATCAAATTCTTTTGGGGAAAACCCGAGAAAAAAAGTGATGTTGTTTATTTATATGCAATTAAAGGTAACAGAGAAAATATTCCTCCGATTAGTGGCGATGTTATTGTAGATGCACAATCATCTTATGACCAATTTGGTAACCCTGCCGTAACCATGCAGATGAACGGTGCCGGTGCCAAAAAGTGGAAACAAATGACCACACAAGCCTTTAATGACAAAACCGGGATTGCTATTGTTTTAGATAATATTGTTTATTCTGCACCGGGTGTAAGCAGTGGACCTATCACAGGTGGTCGTTCCGAGATTACAGGAAACTTTACTTTGGAAGAAGCTAAAGATTTAGCCAACGTATTGCGTGCCGGTAAATTGCCTGCCAAAGCAGACATCGTTCAATCGGAAATTGTTGGTCCTTCGTTAGGACACAAAGCTATTGAAGGCGGTAAAATGTCCTTCATCTTAGCTTTCCTTTTGATTTTCATCTGGATGTTCTTTTACTACGGCAAAGCAGGTTTGTTCTCTGATATTGCTTTAGTGTTAAACATCTTATTTATCTTCGGTATTTTAGCCAGTTTGAATGCAGTCTTAACCTTACCAGGTTTGGCAGGTATCGTCTTAACCATTGGTATGGCGGTTGATGCCAACGTACTTATCTTTGAACGGGTGCGTGAAGAAATGCGTCGCGGTAAAGGGCTGCGTGATGCTGTTGATGACGGATTCAGCAACGCTTTATCATCAATTATCGATGCGAACCTTACTACAGCCTTAACCGGTTTGATTCTGTTATTCTTCGGTACAGGACCTATCAAAGGTTTTGCGACTACCTTATTAATCGGTATCGGTACGTCATTGTTTACCGCTATCTTTATCACCAGATTGTTGGTTGAATGGTGGTTAGGCAAAGGCAAAACATTGACTTTTGATACCAATATCACCCGTAAATGGTTTACCAACGTTAAAATTGATTTTTTAGCCAAAAGAAAGAAAGCTTACATTTTATCAAGTGCTATTATCTTAATCGGTTTGATTTCAATCTTTACCAACGGTTTGAACCCGGGCGTGGATTTTGTCGGAGGTCGTACATATATTGTAGCATTTGATAAAAATATCAATGTTGAAGAAGCACGTAAATCATTAGCCGACAAATTTGTTGATGAAAAAGGTAACAAATTTGCTCCGGATGTTAAAAAATACGGTGGCGACAACCAATTAAAAATTACAACCAAATTCTTAATAGACAAAGAAGGTGAAGAGGTTGATAATGATGTACAACAACGTTTGTTTGAAGGTTTGAAACAATTCTTCCCCAAAGGTTATTCGTATGATGACTTTATCAGTAGTGATGATAACAAGAAAATAGGCCGTATGCAGTCTATCAAGGTAGGTCCTACCATTGCCGACGATATCAAAAAAGGTTCGGTATATGCGGTATTGGGTTCCTTATTCGTGGTGTTTATGTATATCTTATTCCGTTTCAAAAAATGGCAATTCAGTGCCGGTGCGGTTATCGCCGTATTCCACGATGTTTTAGTTGTATTGGGTGTCTTCTCTTTGACTTGGCGTTTTGCGCCGTTCAACATGGAGATTGACCAAGCCTTTATCGCAGCCATCTTGACGGTAATCGGATACTCCTTGAACGATACGGTGGTTATCTTTGACCGTATCCGTGAATTCTTTAAAGAACACCCAAGATGGGAAATGAGCAAAAAAATCAATCAAGCATTGGATAGTACTCTGTCACGTACGTTGAATACTTCATTAACCACATTGATTACATTGATCGCCATCTTTATTTTCGGTGGTGAAAGTATCAGAGGTTTTGTATTCGCGTTGATTATCGGTGTGATTGTCGGTACTTATTCATCCTTGTTCATTGCAACGCCTATCATGTATGACTTAGCAGAAAAAAATGCTAAGAAAAAGAAATAAATTATAAATCACATTATAAAAAAAAGCTACTCGGTTTGAGTAGCTTTTTTTTGGGATAATTTTATCTCGCACCTTTGGCGTTTTTTTGGATGGATTTTTTCTTTATCATATGACTAACGCCCTATGCTAATTAATTTCGAAACTTTACTGCTCGTTTTCTTTTGATTTCAATAATTTATCATAGACTATTAATCTTTCAACCTTCAACTTTTAACTTTTAACTCATAGAATTAATCTTTATTTTGGAGCATCGGAACAAACATAAACGAACCATGTGATGATTCGGATATTTGCCCTTTGTCATTTTTAATAATCAATTTCATGTCCTGCATATCGTTACCAACAGGAATGACCAAACGACCACCTGGTTTTAGCTGTTCAATTAGAGCCTCAGGCACGTAAGGCGCTGCAGCTGTCACAATTATCTTATCATAAGGCGCATACAAAGGTAAACCTTTGTAACCGTCACCATAGCCGGCATATTTTAATCTGATGCCTATTTTTTCTAAATTTTGTTTAGCTTTAAGATACAATTCTTTGATGCGCTCTATAGAATATACTCTAGCACCCATCTTGTGTAAAACTGCCGCTTGGTAGCCCGAACCGGTTCCAATTTCCAAAACTTTATCTCCCTGCTTAATCTGCAGAAGTTGCGATTGAAAAGCTACCGTATAAGGTTGTGAAATAGTCTGTCCGGCAGATATCGGAAAAGCTTTATCTTGATAAGCATGATGTTCAAAAGCTGATTCTAACAGTAAATGTCTGGGAATTCTGGCGATAGCCATTAATACGTTCTTATCCTTAATTCCTTTACTTATAAGGGTTTGCACTAATTGGTTACGCAAACCTTGATGTTTTGGTGTATCTCTCATCAACTTTAACTAATTTTGGCTCTAAATTAAGCAATTTCATAGGAAAAATCCACAAAAAAATGTAAATTTGTTACCAATCAAAAAAAATTTAAACCATAAAATAATTTACTATGAATAAAATAGCAGTAATAGGTGCCGGCACCATGGGTAACGGCATTGCTCATGTTTTTGCCCAATCAGGTTATGAAGTTAACCTTATAGATGTTTCAAAAAGCGCTTTGGACAGAGCTTTGGATACCATTACCAAAAACTTGATGCGCTTGCTCAAAAAAGAAAAAATTGATGAAGCAACCAAAGAACAAACACTAAAAAACATCACAACTTTTGACCACTTGGAAGAAGGTGTTAAAGGTGTGGATTTGGTAGTAGAAGCCGCTACGGAAAACATCAATTTAAAACTCAAAATATTTAAAGATTTGAGTGAGATGACACCCGAAAACGTCATTTTGGCTTCCAATACTTCTTCCATCTCTATTACCACCATTGCTGCTGTTACCAACCGTCCGGATAAAGTGATAGGTATGCACTTTATGAATCCCGTACCTATTATGAAATTGGTTGAAATCATCCGCGGCTATTCTACTACGGATGAAACTTATAAAACAATTGAAATATTGTCCCAAAAACTAGGTAAAGTGCCGGTTGAGGTTAATGATTATCCCGGATTTGTAGCTAACAGAATCCTCATGCCCATGATCAATGAAGCTATTGAAACGCTATACAACGGTGTAGCAGGCGTACAAGAAATAGATACCGTGATGAAATTGGGTATGGGACATCCGATGGGACCATTACAACTAGCAGACTTTATCGGCTTGGATGTTTGTTTGGCAATATTAAATGTGATGTACGACGGCTTTAAAAATCCGAAATACGCCCCCAATCCGTTACTCGTCAAAATGGTAGAAGCCGGCAAATACGGAGTTAAATCCGGTGAAGGTTTTTATGATTACTCTGAAAGCAAAAAGGCAGAAGTTGTTGCCAAGCAGTTTAAAAAATAAGTTGAAAGTTCAAAGTTAGAAAGTTGAAAGTTATTTGTATCAAGTTGTTAGTTCTTGAAGATATCTAACATATTCCCTCGAAAAACTTAAAGGAAAACAAACCCAAATGTAAAAAAAACCATAGTCATCTGACTATGGTTTTTTATGTAAATCTATAAACCTATCTTGTTACTTGCTACTCGATACTAGTTACTAGTATTTCATCACAACGGCATTGATATTCATACCGGCACCAACAGATGCTAACATGATAATATCACCTTTTTGTAGATCTTGGTTTTCCAATTCTCCATTACGTACCATATCCATCAATGTAGGAATGGTAGCCACCGAACTGTTACCTAATTTTTGGATATTCAAAGGCATAATATGTTCGGGCGTTTGTTTTTTGTAAAGACGGTAAAAACGTCTGATAATTTGTGCATCCATTTTTTCGTTAGCCTGATGGATAAAGATTTTTTTAATATCATCTATCTCAAATTTACTGTCATCAAGGGCTGCTTTCATAGCTACAGGAACTTCTGTCAAGGCATACTCATAAATTTTATGTCCTTGCATTCTGATGAATTTAGCTTTTTGATTGTAATTCGGGTTAAACGAACGGTCGTTGTATAACAAACCTGCTTGCGGGTGTGCATGCGAAACCGCTTTATATGAATAAATACCGGCACCGTTTTCGTCAGTATTAAGTTTTACAACAACTGCACCTGCACCATCTGCAAAAATCATTGCATCACGGTCATGTGGGTCAACCACACGCGATAAAGCTTCTACACCAACTACCAAAGCATATTTGGCATCACCGGCTTTCATAAACTGATTAGCCATAATCAATGCTTGCAACCAACCGGGACAACCGTAAATCACATCAAATGCAATGGATTTAGGATTGGCTATTCTTAATCTGTCTTTTATACGAGAGGCAACAGCCGGCATAAAATCAGAGAAATAATTATCTTTTTCAACATCACCAAAGTTGGTGGCAGCAATGACATAGTCTAATTCTTCAGGATCTATTCCCGCATCTTCAATAGCTCTTTGCGAGGCAACCACAGCCATATCAGAAGCAACTTTATCGTCTTCTAACCAACGACGCTCTTCAATCCCGGTAATGGCTTTGAATTTTTCAATGATAATTTCATTGGGTGTTTCAAATTTCTTGCCGGTGGCATCATAAAATTCCCAACCTAAAAAATGTGAATTGGGAACTACTTTTGTCGGAATGTAACTTCCGATACCTATAATTTCCGCTTTTGCTTTAGCCATAATTAATAAAATTTGTAGCGGCGAAATTACATAAAAAAGATACAATAGCAAATTTTAATAACTAAAAATACGTAAAACGCCATTGAAGATAGAGAAAATTATCAAAAAGTAATTATTATACTACTATTTTGTCAAACCTGTAATTATTTTATTCTTTATTTTTTGTATCAATAAGTATTGTGACCGGTCCTTCGTTTACCAAACTGACTTTCATAGTGGCACCAAAACGGCCTGTTGCAACTTTTTGCTCAAAATTTTCTCTAAACTTTGCAATAAAAGCCTCGTATAAGGGTATGGCTATATCGGGCTTGGCAGCATGAATATACGAAGGACGATGGCCTTTCTTGGTTTTGGCATGCAATGTAAACTGACTGATTATCAACACTTCACCATTAATATCCAAGAGTGATTTATTCATCACGTCTTGTTCATCATTAAAAATTCGTAAGTTTTTGATTTTGTGTACCAACCAATCTATATCTGCTTGTGTGTCGGCGTTTTCTATACCTACTAATATCATCATCCCCTCTCCTATTTGGCCGATAACCTCTCCGGATACTTCGACTTTGGCTTGACTGACTCTTTGAATGACTATCCTCATGTTAGTTGAAAGTTACACTTCGACAGGCTCAGTGACCTGAGTTGAAAGTTAAATGTTTTTATGGTTATTTGGTGATATTGGTTATTTGGTTATTTGATGATTTGAGGACTTAATAATACACATTATCAATTATCCATTATCAACTGTACATTGTCAACTGTACATTGTAAATTATATATTGTCAATTATAAAAAAGCCGGCTAAAATAACCGGCTTTTTATACATTATATTATATAGAAAAATTATTTACCTTTTTCCATATCTTTTTTCAATTGTGCCAAAGCGTCCAAATCACCTAATGTGGCTTTTTCTTCGCTTTCCATTTTGGCTTTGTTTTCACGAACAATTCGCGCTTCTTCTTCTTTGTAAGTCGCCGTATGTGAAGCAACTATTTTTTGAGCGTCTTTGTCAAATTCGATAACTTTGAATTGGGCTTTTTCGCCTTTTTTCAATTTAGTGCCATCTTCTTTAATCATCAAACGTCCGGGTGCAAAAGCTTCAACTTCGCCACCTAATAAGACTGTTGCGCCTTTACCTGCAGCTTCTTTAACCTCTCCTTCGTGTTCACTACCTACATTGAATTTGTCTTCGTAAGTATCCCAAACATTTTCTTGTAACTGTTTCAAGCCTAAGCTCAATTTACGACCGTCTTTGTCAACATCCAATACGATTACTTCTACTTCGTCACCGATATTTAAAACATCAGACGGATGCTTAACGCGCTTGTTCCAAGTCAAGTCAGAGATATAAATTAAACCGTCAACGCCTTCTTCCAATTCAACAAAAGCGCCAAAATTAGTAAAGTTACGAACAATACCTTTATGCTTAGAACCCACAGGGTATTTTTTCTCAATATCAGCCCAAGGATCAGGGGTTAATTGTTTCATACCCAAAGACATTTTACGTTCGTCGCGGTCTAATGATAAAATAACCGCTTCAACCTCTTCGCCTTCTTTAACGAAATCTTGTGCAGAACGCAAGTGGGTACTCCAAGACATTTCAGAAACGTGAATTAAACCTTCAACACCGGGCTCTACTTCAACAAATGCACCGTAATCAGCAATAACGGATACTTTTCCTTTAACTTTGTCACCAACTTTTAAGTTTTCATCCAAGTTGTCCCAAGGGTGCGGTTCTAATTGTTTCAAACCAAGTTGGATACGGGATTTTTTCTCATCGAAGTCAAGGATAACCACTTTCAAGGTATCATCTAAATTAACAACTTCGCTGGGGTGATTGATACGTTTCCAAGCCAAATCGGTAATGTGGATTAAACCGTCCACACCGCCCAAGTCAACGAATACACCGTAAGAAGTGATATTCTTAACGGTTCCTTCAATAACTTGTCCTTTTTCAAGTTTGGAAATAATTTCACGTTTTTGTTCTTCAAGGTCAGCTTCGATAAGTGCTTTGTGAGAAACAACAACGTTTTTAAATTCAGGATTGATTTTAACAATCTTAAATTCCATGGTTTTGCCTACGTATTGATCGTAGTCACGGATAGGTTTCACATCAATTTGCGAACCGGGTAAGAATGCTTCGATACCGAAAACGTCAACAATCATACCACCTTTGGTACGTGCTTTAACGTAACCTTTAACGATTTCATCTTTTTCAAGTGCCTCATTAACTCGTTCCCAAGCTTTGAGCTGACGTGCACGTTTGTGAGACAATAACAATTGTCCGTTTCTGTCTTCTTTACGAACAACCATTACCTCAACTTTATCACCGATTTTTAAATCGGGGTTGTAACGGAATTCGTTACGTGATAATACACCTTCTGATTTTGAATTGATATCAACGATTACATCGCGATCGGTCAAACCTATAACGGTGCCTTCAATTACTTCATTCTCGTCAAGAACTTTGATTTTTTCTTCAACCAATTTTTCAAACTCCAAAAGTTTTTCGTCTTTAATGGGCTCAATACCTTGCTCGTAAGCTTCCCAATTAAATTCTTCCAAAAACTTTTGAGGGTCTTGTTCTTGTACTTCTTCTGTAGTTTCTTGCACTTCTTCTACAGGTGCGGTTTCTTCTTTTTGCACTTCTTGTGCTTCGTTTTGTGCAGCAGCTTCTTGCTCTTGCACTTCTTTGTTTTCTTGATTTTCAGCCATGCTGATAAAATTTTTGTATTTCATTTCAACCGGAATAGCTCGAGGTAAATTGAAATGAAAGACGTTAGACTTTGATTTTCAAATGTTTTGCTACCCTATTCCGCCTTACCGATAGCAGTGTGCAAAGATATGATTTTTTTGGATTATTTCAACGTGTATCTTTTGATTTTTTTGAAGAAAAATTTGACTATTTTTTTTTTGCCACGAATGCACGAATATATTGTGTTTATTTTATGTCACACCTTTGGGATTCAATGGTATTATCATTATTGTTTACCTAAAATAATGTCACCCCTTCGGGGTTTATATTGCAACAAACAAGATTATTTTAATATTTCTTCTAAAACTTTTAGTTTATCATATTTCACTACAACATTATCAATTCTCAATTATCCATTCTCAATTCATAAAGTCTTAAACATCTCATTCAATTTTTTCACCTGCTGTGCATTACCCAAAACAATGAGCTTGGCATGTGGTTTCATCGTGATATTGGCATCCGGATTAATGATATATTCGTTGTCCGGTGTTTTGTAGCCGATGATTAAGCAGCCGGTTTTTCTTCGCAAGTCTAAGTCGCGGATAGATTTTGAGGTAAATTCCGGTGGCAAATCATCAATCAAAATTTCTTTAATGTATGTGGTATTGTCGGAATTGATAGACAATTTATCAACAAACTCGATAATGTCCGGCGTTACAATCAGCGATGCCATGTGGTCACCACCTATCTTGTCGGGCATGATGATATTGTTGGCACCGGCTATGCGCAGTTTGTTGTCAGTTGTATCGTCAGAAGCACGGCTGACAATATTCAAATTTTTATTCTGTTGCCGCGCTGATAAAACCACAAACAAATTATCTGCATCGGAAGGTAAGGTGGTAATCAGATTGGCAGCATTTTTGAGTCCGGCTTGTTGCAACACTTCATCTTTGACGGCATCACCTTTGATGTAAGTGATATCCGCTTCATCAAGTTCTTCAATCATCTTTTCATCATTTTCTATGACGACTACTTCCTTGTCATATTGCAATAATTTACTTACGGCTTGCTTACCGTTTCTACCATATCCACAAACAATCGTATGTCCTTTTAATTGTAGTATTTTCTTTTGCACTCTTTTATATTTTAAGTTTTTAAACAATTCGCCTTCAATAATATATTCTGTCAGCACCGTAATGGCGTAACCCAAAACCACCACACTAACCAAAATAAGAAAAACCGTAAATAAACGCGCTTCCTGACTGAGCGGCACCACTTCGCCAAAACCAACTGTCGTAATCGTAATTACAGTCATGTATAAGGCGTCAATCAAGCTCATTTTCTCCAAATTATAAAACCCGTAAACACCTACCGCCAACAGTAAAAAGAGTAGCGCTATTGCTCTATACAATTTTGATTTTAAACTTAGTGAGATTTTCATTATTGTGGTTTGAACCGGTTAATTTCTTTTGAGTATGCAAGATAGTATTTTTTGAGGAAAATATGAGTTGAAAGTTAAATGTTGAAAGTTTTTTTAGTGAAAAGCGACAAATTGTCAAGTGCGATAATTATTTTACCACAGAGTTTCACGGAGTTTGACACAGAGTTTCTCGGAGTTCTTTCACTGTGCAACTCTGTGAAACTTACTCTGTGTTACTCTGTGGTTAATTTCGTCTATAATTTTAATTATTCATTGTCAATTATCAATTAATCATTCGCTTAATTTTTAACGATTTTAAATAAGAAAATTTTTGTAATTTTGTTTTTCCAAAAAATAAAAACAGAAAAATGAGTAAAAAACTAAATAAAGAAAACGTTCAAGAGTTATTAAAAAACGTCACTGTTCAAGGCAAAGACGGTAATGTCGTAGAGAATGGTGTGATTAAAGAAATCAAAACCAAATCAGATATTTTTGGTAAAAAAATAGAGATTGATGCCGTTATTGAATCACCGGCAGTACATATCCGCAAAAAACTGGAAGATGATATCACGGAAGCTTTATCTCAAGACTTTGGTGATGTTGATACAAAAATCAATGTCAAAGTGGTCATTCCCGAAAGCGAAAAGGAAAAACCATTGAAAAAAATCAAGAATATCATAGCGGTTGCTTCAGGAAAAGGCGGTGTTGGAAAATCTACCGTTACCACAAACTTGGCTACTACCTTGGCAAACATGGGTTTTAAAGTTGCTATTTT
>JALVLX010000012.1 GCA_027032855.1 Flavobacteriales bacterium
TTGTCAAAAAATAATTTGAATTGAATACTCAATAAAAAGCCGCCTTTTCAGGCGGTTTTTTATGTCCAAAAAAATCAAGCGTCCATAACAATAAGCCTAGGTTCGGTAAAGTCATGCATCGCATATAATGCACCTTCACGTCCCAATCCGGAATCTTTGACACCGCCATAAGGCATGCCGTCAATTCTAAATCCGGGAATATCATTGATGATTACACCGCCTACTTCCAAATGATTTTGAGCATACAAAACATGCTTGACATTGTTAGAAAAAATACCGGCTTGCAAACCGTAACGGGTATTATTTGCCGCTTGAACTCCTTGTCTGAAATCCTTGACTTTTTCAACCAAGACTATCGGTGCAAAGGCTTCTTCAGACCATATTTTCATCTCAGGACTTGTATTTGTCAATACGGTCGGGGCGTAAATATTGGCTTTTTCGTCTAAAATTTTGCCACCTTCCAAGATTTTTGCCCCTTGCTTAACTGCTTCATGCACCCAAGCATCAATTCGCAACAGATCATTATGCGAAATCATACTACTGTTGACGACTTCCGGGTCAAACATTTCACCGGATTTGGTTTGCCGTGTTTCTTCGATAAAATTCTCTAAAAACGTATCAAAAACAGACTCAACCACATAAATCCGTTGTGTTGAAATACAGATTTGCCCGGCATTGAGATAACTACCATAAGCTAATTTTTTGGCTGCACGTTTTATATCGGCTGACTCATCAATAATGGCAGCGGCATTACCGCCCATTTCCAACAAAACTTTCTTCTTGCCGGCTAAACTCTTAAGCTTCCAACCAACTTTGTCGCTACCTGTAAACGATAAAATTTTAAGACGATCGTCTTCTACCATTTTTTGTGATAAGTCATTTGTCGAATAAAGAATATTGACAGCACCTTGCGGCAAGCCGGTTTGCTCCAACAACTCAGCCAAAAGCAACAAAGTAACCGGTGCTTGCGGAGCAGGCTTCAAGATAACCGGCGCCCCTACTCCAATAGCAGGAATAAGTTTGTGCAACGCCAAATTCAAAGGAAAATTAAAAGGCGTAATCCCTAAAACCGGTCCTGACGGAAAACGTAATGTATAGGCTGTTTTTCCTTTGCCGTTCAGATAATCCATAGGCACCTGTCTGCCCATAAATTCTAAAGTCGCTCTAATACCGGTATCAATATTATCCAAAGCTCTACTGACTTCACTGCGCGCATAACTAATGGGCTTTCCACCTTCAGCTGCAATAATTTGGCTGAATTTATCCTGATTTTGTTTCAATAAATCATGTAAACCTCTTAAAATACCGGCTCGTTTTTCAGCAGAAAACTGTTTAAAAATATGAAAACTTTCTGCTGAAGAGGTTATAGCTTCTTCTACTTGTGCTTCAGTAGCAACAGGTACTTCTGCTAACAAATCTCCTGAATATTTTTGATATACAGGCAATTTTACCGGCGCATCTACAAAATCTCCGTTTATATAATTTTTAACTTGATATAATTTTTTCATCTTTAAAAAATTTCTATAAAATTACACAATCCTAATTAAAACAAAAAATTGTTATTGGCTCTTAATCTAACTAAATATTACACTTAGTTAATTTTAAAAAAAAACAAAAAAACAAAATAGTTATTATATTTTTTTAAAATCGATAGTTTTTTATTTTTTTTCTAATTAAATTTTAAAATAACCCGTTTTTTTATTATACTTGCATTTTATTAATCATAAAAATAATAATACTATGAAAAAAATTACCTTATTGTTTGCTTTCTTACTTGCAACTTTCAGTTGGCAAGTTAACGCGCAAGCCGTCACAGATAACTTTGACAGCTATGCCACCGATGGAGATCCTACCGGTTGGACCAAGTATCAAACCGAAACCGATGATCCCGGTTTTATTGTAACCGATGACCAAGCCAACTCTGCTCCTAACAGTTTATATCACAATGATGATTATGTTACAACAGAAAGTACTTCCTGGATTGTTGCCCCCGTTTACGTCTCTACGGGAGATGACATGTTAGAGTTCTTTTATTATCAAAATTATACTGCTTACTATAATTATTCAGGTGTTTGGTATTCCACTACCGG
>JALVLX010000013.1 GCA_027032855.1 Flavobacteriales bacterium
GAGAAGTACCAACGTAACCAACCGGTGCGTTGTGGTATGATTAAAATCGTTCATTGACAATATTTTCCAAAAATCTTTTTGAACCGGTTTAATGTTGTGGTATGATTAAAATCGTTCATTGACAATATTAGCGGCGCTGTTGTTCGCTGATATTGAAAACTTTAAGTTAAAATATTGTCAAATAAAAATGCTTCTTTAAGCGCCTGATAAACGTTTATTGAAGCATTTTTTTATTTCTAAAACAATTCTAACTGCAAAAATGGATAGTTGAAATCTAAAGTGAAAACGACCAATATTGTTCCGGTAAATAGCGGTCATTACCCACCGCCATACGAAGGTTTTCCGTAAATTTCAAGTTTTTCGGACGTTAAAAACAATCTGCTGTTTGAGCATAACCATAACTTTTTATGAAAATGAAAATTAACAATCACTTGAAAATTTGTACAAAAACAAAAGGTTATTGCGAGTTCAGATTGTTTAGGGAGAAAAATGTAGAAATTAGGAAAAGTTTCGTAAGGCTAGACTTTTTTGTTACTTTTTTGGGCAATGCAAAAAAGTAATGATTAAATAATTCTATATTTTTTTCTAAAACAATTCTAACTGCAAAGGCGGTGGTTGGGGCGGTTCTACTTCTTTACCCCAAAAGTTTTTAATCATGCCAAACTGTTTGTCGGTAACCCGCAAAACACTGACCTTGCCTTTGGGCGGTATAAATGATGCTACTCTTTTTTCGTGTACATCGGCACTTTCGCTACTGGCACAATGCCGGATATAAACCGAATATTGCATCATATCAAAACCGTCTTTGAGCAAGCGTTTTCTAAAGTTTGCCGCATTTTTACGGTCGCGCTTGGTTTCGGTTGGTAAATCAAAAAATACAAAAACCCACATGATACGATAAGCATTTAGTTCCATAAGTCGGGATAATTTATTTTTCTGCGTTTACCGGCAAAACACTGTTGCAAAGATGACGCCACCCGTTGTAACCCAACCATTAACGGACTTTTGTAACCGTCAAAATAAACGGTTTCCGTAGTAATGTTTATCAATGCGGATTTGATTTCCGTAGTCAGCTCTTGTGTATCATGTTGTTGTATCAATTCCAAAACTTTGGCATCAACCAAAGGACGGAAGGGCTCCATAATATCGTCTGCCAGCGCATAAGCATTGTATTTGTTGCGGTGGTGAATACCTAATGTATTGAGCAAGCCGCTACCGGATAATGCCCGCGCTACCGCTGCCCGCAATATCGTATAACCGTAATTTAAAAATAGATTAGGAAATCCGCCATGCCGGTCTCTTACAAATGGAAATGAAAACAAATGTTTCCAGTAATAAGCTGCTGCCATAGCTTCGCGGTTAGTAGTATCACCACTCAAAACTTTGGAAGCATAAAACTGTAAGGGATGTCCGGTTTTGTCCAGCCGGTCCAACAATACCCCTTGGTTAAATATTTTTTTCTTAACGGTCTGTTGCCACAATTGTTTTTTGAGCGGTTCACTGGCTTTTATCTGGTGAGTGAAAATCTCTTGTTGCGTATGATGACTGTCCAAATTGAGTAGCATGGATACCGGCAAATGTTTTTCGTTGCAAAAAATAACCGAAACATTGTTGCTAATCAATTTGTTTAATGCCGGAATACTGATATAAGTTCGTTGGTCTTCAATTATGACAAATCCTAAATCCTCAATGGGAATATTGCCGGACCTTTCTTCGGTTTCTATCAATAACTGTTCATAACGGGTCGTAATCTGGGCTTTATTGCCGATAAAAATACTTCTTTTGATCATAACATTTAATTTTAATAAAGTGTTATACAGATTCCAAGATTTATGCCAAATAAATCCAAGTAATTGATTTTCAATATGTTTTAGCACAATCGTTTTGAAAAATAAATTTTTTTAAGAAAAAAACGAAGTTTTTAATAATTAAAAGTATATCTCATTTTCTCATACACGAGTTACTTGATACCGGCAACTTGATACTAAAACTTTCAACTTTCCACCTTTAACTTTCAACTGATTTTACTAACTTTGCACCACTTTAAAAAAATATATAATTATAGCAAAAACAAAA
>JALVLX010000014.1 GCA_027032855.1 Flavobacteriales bacterium
AAAAAAAATTTCCGCAACTTAAAATTGCAGAGACTTTTCAAGACCCGGAAAAAGCGATTGTTGCCATTCGTAAATTAAAACCGCAACTGGTTTTTTTGGATATTGCTATGCCCAATATGAGTGGATTTGATGTGTTATCGCAATTTAATAATCCGGAATTTGAAGTTATTTTCATTACGGCTTATGACAATTATGCCATTCAAGCCATACGACATGCTGCTATTGGATATATTGTCAAGCCCATTGACGATGAAGCTTTGGAAGATGCTATCAAAAAAGCGGAAAAAAATATCAAACTCAAACTGGCAAAAGATAATAATAAAAAATTGCTGGAACTGCTTACCGAGAAAAGCAACACTATCTCTATTCCCACACAGGAAGGTTGTATTTTTATCAAAAAAGAGAAACTGGTACGCTTAGAAGGAGCCGGAGGCTATAGTAAAATTATTTGTTCTGATAACCGAGAATATTTAAGTTCTTATAACTTGGGAAAGTTTATGGAAATATTAAATGATGACACTGCTTTTTTCCAACCGCATCGTTCACATCTGGTCAACATAAAATATGTTACCCGTTTCTTGAACGAAGGCTATCTGGAACTCGTTGACAATTCAAAAGTCCCCTTAGCAAGAACAAAAAGAAAAGAGTTTATGGAATTAATGTCCAAATTCTAAAATTTTTGTAACAATCGTTTCCGGTTCTATTGTATCCCATACCGCTTCAAATCCATCAAAAGTTTTGTTACCGTAAATGGAAGTTGGTAATTGTGGAAATTTATTAAGATCAGGCAATATTTGAAAATCGTCGGGTTGATTAAACGGCTTAAATCCGGCATACGGATGAGTTGCACCCCAAATGGTGATGACCGGTACACCAAACAATACAGCTAAATGTGCGTTACCGGAATCCATACTTAACATCACTTGCAAACGACTTATCAATTCTAACTCTTCTTCAAACGAAAAAACACCTGCAACATTTATAATCCTATTCCGGTTCATAGCTTCCAATTCGCCTAATAAAGCTTTTTCCTTTGCACCGCCTCCAAATAACATCACAACAATTTCATCATCTTTATCAAGCAACAAACGGATAACTTCCTTAATTTTATCCAAAGGATATTGCTTACCCTCGTGTGCCGCAAAAGGCGCTATACCAATTACCTTTTTGCCTGAAACAGGTGACAAAAACAAATCAACCTGCTTGGAAAGCTCCGGTTTTAACAGAGTAAAGTTTTCTAAATCAACAGCATACCCCAATTTTTCAAACACATCTGCATAGCGTTGATGGGTAGTTTTTAGCGGTTTGAATATTTTATTTTTTGGTCCGATCAAAGCTTTTTTAGCTACTCTACCTTTGTTTATAACAGCCACTTTGTAGCCGTTAAGTCTAAAAAAACTATCCAAAACTTTGGTACGCAACACATCGTGCAGGTCGGCAATGGCATCCGGATGTTCTTTTTTTAAAAAGCGAAACAAACGGTATAAACCCACTAAGCCTTTGTAGTCTTTCTTCAAATCAACGCCTACAAATTTAACGCGGGGCAAATCTTTAAACATGGGGGCAAAAAAAGGACGCGACACCATAACAATTTCAAGCTCATCATAGGTGTTGAGCAAGGCTTGTAGCACCGGTACGGTCATTGCCACGTCTCCCATAGCCGAAAATCGAAATACCATTATTTTCATACAACTTGACTATCAGCTATTTTTCAGAATTTTCTCTAACGCCACACCTCGCGAACCTTTAATCAAAACATCAGCATCTTTTATTTGATCAAAAATACCGCTATCTATAAAGTCTTGTGTGGTTTTAAAAACCGGCAAGTCTGTTTGCGTCCGGCTGAAATTTTCTCCTACCAAATAGGCTTCTACCCCATTTTCTGAAAGCAAATCCGCAATGGCTTGATGCTCTTCAGCCGCTGTATCGCCCAATTCAAACATATCGCCCAAAACAGCTACTTTACGTTTGCCGGTCATTTGCAACAGATTGTTAATAGCTGCCCGCATGCTGGTCGGATTGGCATTATATGCATCTAAAATAATCAGATTACCGTTCATTTCCAAAATTTGCGACCTCATGTCTTTGGGCGTATATTGCTCTAAAGCCTGCTTAATTTCGGCATCTGACAAATTGAAAAATTTACCTACGGCAATCGCATAACCGATATTCGACAAATTGTATTTGCCCGTTAACTTGGTTTGAATGTCAGTATCGTTTAAGCGGACTTTGAGTTCCGGACTGCCGGAAATGTCTTGCAATTTTATATCGGCATACTGATTATTTTGAAAAGAAAACGAATAAGAATTAATACCGGCTGCCGCTTTGCTTACCAACTCATCATCTAAGTTGACAAAAACCATTCCGCCTTTTTGTCGCAAATAATCGAACAATGTACCTTTTTCTTTCAAAACACCGTCCAAATCCTTAAACTCTTCGAGATGCGCTTTGCCGATACTCGTGATAATACCGAAATCGGGGTCAGCAATTTTGGTCAACACTTCAATTTCGCCAAAATGATTGGTCCCCATTTCCACTATCGCAATATCGGCATCTTCCGGAATGTCAAGCAAAGTCAAGGGCACACCGATATGGTTATTCAAGTTTTTATAAGTAGCCACTGTCCGGTATTTTTGTGAAAGAACGGCATTGACCAATTCTTTTGTGGTAGTTTTCCCGTTACTGCCCGTAATGGCAATCGTCGGCATACCGACATAAACGCGATGAAAATTTCCTAAATCCTGAAGCGCCTGTAAAGTATCTTCAACATAAAAAAAGCGTTTTTCTTTGACAATATTTTTCTTTTTGTCGTCAATTACGGCTATATGTGCCCCTTTTTCCAAGGCTTCTTCTGCAAACTTGTTGCCGTCAAAACGCGCCCCTTTGAGTGCCCAAAAAATATCGCCTTCTTCAACTTCCTTACTGTTGCGCGTGATTTTAGGGTGTTTTATGAAAATCTCATGCAGTTCTTTAAGCTCTTTCTCCGTCATATTTTTTGATATATTTTTCAATTTTTTCTACCATTTCCTTATTGCCGACATAAAAAGGCACCCTTTGGTGCAGTTCATGCGGTTTGATTTCCAGAATGCGTTGTTTACCGTTAGAAGCTTTTCCTCCGGCTTGTTCCGCCAAAAATCCAATTGGATTACACTCATACAACAAGCGTAACTTACCACCGGGATAACGACTCGAATTGGGATACAAATACACACCGCCTTTAATCATATTACGATGAAAATCAGACACTAACGAACCAATATAACGAGACGTGTAAGGGCGATCACCTTCTTCCTCCTGACAAAATTTGATATATTTTTTGATACCTTTCGGGAAGTGGCGATAATTTCCTTCATTGATAGAATAAATCTTGCCTTTTTCGGGAAAATGCATATCCGGATGAGATAAATAAAATACGCCTAAAGCGGGATTGAGTGTAAATCCGTTAACACCATATCCGGTTGTATAAACCAACATGGTTGACGTACCGTAAATCACATATCCGGCGGCAATCTGGTTGACTCCGGGTTGTAAAAAATCTTCTTCCGTAACAGGACTTCCTACCGGACTGACACGTCTGTAAACAGAAAAAATGGTCCCGACAGACACGTTGACATCAATATTAGATGAACCGTCTAAAGGGTCCATCAGCACGATGTATTTATTGTTATTTCCTTTATCTTTTCCCACTATATTGATGTACGAATCTTCTTCTTCGGAAGCAATACCGCATACAATTTCACGGTTAATCAAAGCTTGAATAAAAACTTTATTGGCAAAAACATCTAATTTTTGCTGTTGTTCGCCTTGCACATTTTCATTGTCAGCCGCCCCGATTATATCTACTAAACCGGCTTTATTCACTTCGTGGTTAACTACTTTTGCCGCCAACCTGATTGAATTGAGCAAACTACTCAGCTCACCCGTTGAATAAGGAAAATGCGCTTGCCGGTCAATGATAAATTCGCCTAATGTAATGAGTTGATTCATATTGTATGGTTATTTGGTTATACTGGTTATTTGGTAATTTGATGTCGGAAGTCCGATGTCGGGTGTTGATTGTCAATTAGAATTTTTTCCTGTCACTTCAAACGTAGTGATAAAGCACATTCTCAATTATCCATTTTCAATTCTCAATTTAAACGTTGCACGCAACGCCTCTACTTGCTATTTGTTACTTGCTACTTGCTACTAAAAATGCGTTACCAACTGAATTTTAAAATTCCGTCCCGGCGCACTGACGGCCGATGCAAATTCTCTGTAATGAATATCAAATATATTTTCCACACCCAAATTGATGGAAATATCCTGATTGACGTGATAGGTCGCATACCAGTTTAACACATGCCACTGCGGAAAACCTACGTATTCACCCGTTACCGGATCAACCGGCGACTCTTCAATATTGTCCACCCCACCAATCACATCGTATTCTTCAACCGGTTTTTCCAACATAAAACTGTACTGGAGTGCCGTTTCAAAATTAACAAATTTGTACGTCAGTTTTGCATTTCCGTACAAAGGCGGAATGGACGGCAACGGACGTTGTTTATCCAGCATTCTGCCTTTGGTATAAAATACGCCACCGTCTAAACCGAAATGCTTATTAAACCTGCCTTCCAAAGTCAATGAGCCACCATAGATTTCGGCATCTCCCGCATTGACATTGGCATAGGTTTCTGCCGGTTCGCCATCATAGTTTATGGTAGTTTGACCGGGGGTTAGCTCAAACTTATCGCGGGCAATATAATTGTACAAATACGAATAATAGGCATCAAGCGAAATATTGAATTTTTTATGATTGAAAAAACGGGTAATCGCAATCTCTCCGTTATACGCATATTCGGGTTTCAGATAAATATTCGGCACAGTGACTTTACCTTTCTTTTCCCGGATTTTACCGATATCATCAACATTAGGCGACCGAAAACCGGATGATGCTAAAGCATTGATTTTCCAATTTTCAGGCGTAAAAATATAACTGATATCACCCGTAAAGGCAAAATTTGCCAATTCGTTGATGTTAAATGGCAAAGTAATAAAAGTATTGTCTTTCCAGATGACGCTTACATAAGTCTGTGTAAAGCGCATACCGGCATTAAAACTGGATTTATCACTGACAATAAATTTGTAATTGCCATAAGCGGCAAAACTGGAATAATGACTGCCACCATCCGGATAACGTGTCGGGACAGGCGGTCCGGGAGCATAACCTGTTATGTCATTGCTGTTGTGTATCAGCTTTTTACTGTAAGCTTTTGATTTGACTTCGTTATAAGTTGTTTCCAAACCGTAAGACAGAATTCTACGGTTTGTAAAATGCGTATTAAAATCGGCATTGAAAGAATACACTTTTACATTTTCCTCTTTGTAACGGCGAATATCACTGCCAAATTTACGCGAAATCCGGCTTTCGTCCAAATCTTGATAAGCTAAAATAATCCGTGCTTTTTTGAGCCATTTGGTATCAAAATGCAAATTGAGTTGTGGCGAAATCAACAAACGTTTTGAAGGTCCGTAGCGCCATTCGGCAAATTTTAAGTGACCGTTTTTGTACTCGTTCAGTTTATCAAAGCGATTGATTTCGGAATTCATATTCAGCTGCGTTTCTAAAATTAATTCATTGTCTTTTTTGCCCAATGCAACAACTGTTTTGTTAAAAAAATCATTCTGTTTAAAGCCGGTATTGGGTTGTAAATTTTTATCGGGATTTTCTGTTTCCTGATCCGTGTAGTAATTTTCCGAATTAACCGAATACAAAGGCACTACACCCCAGTTGTCATAACCATGCAAACGTTTGCTACCCATCTTTATATCCCCAAAATCGTTGACAGACAAAGCAAAAGTAGTAGCCCAACGCGGAAAACTAACGTCAGTGCTAAAATTAAATGATGTTTCTTGAGTTGCAGTCGTAAAACGGGCAATGGCACCCCCTGACAATTTTTTATGATTATTAATAATCGGAGTTTTGGTATAAAAATTAATCACACCACCCAGTGCATCAGAACCATAGATAGCAGAAGGTCCGTATATAATTTCGGTTCTATCCAAATTTAAAGGGTTGATAGTAATAGCCGTATGCAGGTGTCCGGTTCTGGAAATCGCATTGTTGAGCCGGATGCCGTCAATAACCAACAAAACTCTGTTGGCTTCCAAGCCTCTGATTACCGGACTACCGGCACCACCTTGTGTTTTTTGCACAACGATATTTCCGGCATCTTCCA
>JALVLX010000015.1 GCA_027032855.1 Flavobacteriales bacterium
TTGTTGAATAGTGGAATAATTATCATATTTGTATTAGGAAATAATCCTGATTTTTTTTATGAAAATATCATTTCAGATAATATTAATATATACAACTTTTTTTCTCTCAATTTTTAACCTTTTTGGGCAAGGTAGTTCCACTAAAGTATTGCATGCAGTCAGAGTAGATAAAGCTCCTAAAATTGATGGTAATCCCGGTGACATGCAATGGCAAAAAGCTGAACCAGCAAGCGGATTTCAAATGTTTAGTCCGGGGTATGGCAATCCCTTGCCTGAGGCGTTTGATACTAAAATAAAAGTAGTTTATGACGATGTTGCCATATATATATTGGCTGTTATGAAAGACCCGGAACCCGAAAAGATTGCAAAAGTATTCGGTTTAAGAGATCAAAAAACACAAGCTGATAAATTTTCGGTTATTATCAATCCTTTTATAACACCCAATAACAATTATTACTTTGCCGTTTATGCATCCGGTTCTCAGCTGGACGGTACGGATCCCAAAGGTGATAATCTGACTTGGAATGCTGTGTGGAAATCAGAGACTGCAATAACCAAAGATGGTTGGGTTGCAGAAATGGCTATTCCTTATTCGGCTTTGCGATTTCAAAATGATGATGTACAGACTTGGGCAATCGGTTTTTTCAGAATGATTGACCGTACGCGTGAAGGCTATTCTTGGACACATATTGACAAGACAAAATCAGGGGATATCGTGCAGTTTTTAGGGCGGTTGACCGATTTAAAGCATTTAAGACCACCTGTCCGGTTGAGCTTGTATCCTTACACTTCTGTAGCACATTCGCGTTTTGACGGTCAAAAAAATACCGGTTTTGGTTACGGAATGGATTTAAAATACGGCTTGAGTGAAAATTATACCCTTGATGCTACGCTTATTCCTGATTTTAGTGACACACCTTATGACGAATTACAGTTGAACTTGGGACCTTTTGAACAATATTATCAAGAGAAACGGCAGTTTTTTACGGAAGGTTTTGACCTTTTTAACAAAGCCCGGCTTTTTTATTCGCGGCGAATTGGTGGCAAACCTTCAAATTTCTATTCTTTACCGTATCAAGTAAGTAGTGAAGATACGATAGTTGATAATCCCGATAAAATTCAGCTCATAAATGCTCTAAAAATTTCCGGACATAGCAAAAACGGTTTGGGAATTGGTTTTTTTAATGCGATAACTGACAAAACAGAAGCAACTGTTAAAAACAAGCATACCGGCGAAATACAGAAAGTTGTTACGGAACCTTACGCTAATTATAACATCATGGTTGTTGATTATAATTTTAAAGGTAATTCGTCTGTGGGGTTAATCAATACCAATGTTATACGGCAAGGCGATTTTAGAGATGCGAATGTTACCGGTTTAACTTTGAATTTGTACGGACAAAATAATACCTTAAACGTCAAAGCTGTAACAGCTATGAGTTTGATTAATAATCACGAACAATATACTAAAGGTTTTAAACATATTTTTATAGCTTCAAAAAAAATAAATCAACATACTTTTAATGCCTTTGTCCGAGCTTTAGATTCTCATTATGACAGTAATGATTTAGGATTTACCAGACATAATAATGTGGCAAATTTTGATGTAAGTTACAGTTATAAAATTTTAAAACCGACCAAACATTTTAATTCCATTCATATAAATTTTGATGCCGGTTTTGATCATTTGTATGAAAAATTGCAGAAGGTTCAAAATGACTTTGAATTGACTTCTTTCTTTACCAACAAAAAGTATCTTAGTTTTGGTTTTGGTCTTGAGTATGTTACGGATGCTTTTAATTTTTATGAACCGCGAACTCCCGGACGTTATTATTTAGATAAAGCTCACGGTGGCGGATGGGTGTTTGTGTCAACGGATTACAGAAAAAAGTTTGCCGGAGATGTTAAATTATCCCGTTATACCAAATTTAATGATCCGCAAAACTTTTTCAGCCTTATGCTTTCTCCCCGTTTTCGTTTTAATAACCATTTTAATATGGTTTATAAATACGAGTATCAAATAATGAATAATGGTAAGGGCTTTGTTGACCGTGTGGGCAAAAATATTATTTTTGGAAACAGACAGCTGAAGACCATAACCAATAGTTTGGGCGCAAATTATTTTTTCAGTACAAAATCTGCCATCAATCTAAATCTGCGTTATTATTGGTCGCCGGTTTGCTATGATAAATTTTATAAATTAAATGAAGATGGTTCTTTGTCAAAAATAGATACTTATCATAAGAATAAAGATATTAATTACAATGTTTGGAATATGGATTTAGGTTACTCATGGGAATTTGCGCCCGGAAGTAATATGACATTTTTGTATCGTAATTCATTGCTAAACATGGATCAGAATGCCAATATTAATTTTGATACCAATGTTGATAATTTAATGGATCAACCCGCTCGCAACACCTTCATCTTAAAGTTGACCTACTATATTGATTACAACACTGTTAAAAATAAATGGTTCTGAGACTGTTATTCATCTTGCTCATCATTATGTTCAGGTTGTCGTAATACTGCTCCCCTTCGTTTTTTGCCATCAATTATTACTTTTAAGGGATTAGAAAAACGTACGTGTTTAAAATATTTGGTTTCTTCAATAAGTTCTGCGGTATTAATTAAGTCATAATTAATGGCTTCGGGATGTTTGTCCAGAAAAACCGAAAAATAGGCAATATTCATGGTGGTCAGATTGTGAAAAAAATGCGACCCCGAAGAAGCGTCTAATGGATAACCTTCCAAGCTGGTTTCTACGATAACCTTAGCATTTGAAATCTGTGTCCAGTTAACCGGAATACCAATAAACCTATCTCGGGTTCCCCAACGTCCGGGACCGATCAAAATATAATTCTTGTTATGAAATTTGCTGTTTAATGTATCTATTTCTTGCGCCATTGTAATGGTGTCAGTCTTGTCAAAAACTTCATTTTTAACATAAATTAAATCTCGAATAGTGTTTATGACACCATTTCCCATACTTTTTTCGGCATACAATATCAAATTATCTTTATCAAGTTCGTCCGGCTTGAATGAGTAATCTTCAGAAGGCATCAAAAGGGGTTTTACCTGTAAAATATAGAAAGTGGCATCGCCGTCTTCGTCAGGTGTTAAATCTATGGCAAATTCGATTTCAACAGGTGTATCAAAAGCTTGTTTGAGATTATCCAACACATCTTGAATCATTTGCGGTAGCGGTATGTATTCGTTTTGTAAAATACTGGCGAAATTTGTGACTAAAATACCGTTCTCATCAACGCCCGGAAAAAGCATGTCGTTATTGAAATCATAAGTTGACACCAGATGTGTCAGCGTGCCGTGTGGAATAGCATCGTATAAGTCAACTTTTTTAATAGCAGAGTAAGGACCTTCGAGTAAATTGAAATCTTGTTTTTTGAGATCAACAGCATAAAAATAACTTTGACTTTGTTTGATTTGATCTTGCAAAGACATTAGTTGAATTTTAGGATATTTAGGCGCAAATCTGTATGCCCGCTCTCCTTCAACCACATAAGAGCCTAAACCAATTGCTATTACGGCAAAACCGTCTCGAGGTTTCATGGAAGCAAATGGGTAATAGTTATAAGATTGAGCTACGCCACTGATGTCAGGATAGTAGAGCCCGTTGTGTTCTTGACCAACCAGTTCTTGAATAACAACAGACATCTTTTCATCTCCTAATTTATGGTCTAATGCTCTTGAATAATTAACGGCTACGTTGGAATATGTAGAGGCGTAAACCAATTTTATGGCATCAATGAGCTGTTGCAAACGTTTGTTTTTGTCATGATGTGTGTTGGGAATTATGTAGGTTTCAAAAATACCGGCAAAGGGTTGGGTCAAACTGTCTTCAAACAATCCGGAAGAACGTACAGCCAACGGTTTTTTGAAACAATCCAAAAATACATCTAATTTTTTGACCAATTCGTTAGACAACCGGGCTTTTAAAAATCTTTTGTTGATTTCTTCGTCAGTCAAATGTAAATCTTTCAGGTTTTGAAGCTTATTATCTTCAATAAAACGGTCAAATTCATCGGCGCCAATAATCGCCGTACGGGGCATTTTAATTTTTAAACCTTTTGTATGATTTTTATTAGCCAATTCTGTTTTGTGTAACAGTGAATTGATAAATACCAAGCCACGACCTTTACCGCCATAAGCACCATCGGATAGTAAGAAAATATTTTTGTCGTCAATACAATCGGCATCTTCCCAAGGCACAACTTTACCTTGGGGTTTTTCATCGCGATAAGCTTTCAGCATTTTTAAAACATAAGCTCTGATTTCTGCGGCATCTTTAAAATCATGTATTTTTTTTGCTTCTAATATTTTAGCCAATTGGATTTCGGAGCGTGCCATAAGCCAAAGTGAAAATTCGTCACGCTTGGCATGAAATTCTATGCTTTCGGAAGAAATACGTTTGATAATTTTTTCAAATTCCTTAAGAGTTCTGGCTCGGTCGATTTCTTTCCCGTTTTTGTCTCTGAAAACAAAATCACCAAAACCAACTTTTTGGGTTACTTGTTCGATGAGTTTTTGGTACAAATCTTCATCATTCTTGTCAATGAAAGTCAAATATTTAGCATCAGCAATGTTTTTTTGTTTTTTGTCCGATGATAATACAACAATGGGTAAATTAGACTTGATTTTTCTAACTTCGTCGATAAGTTGAAAACCGGTGTCGGGTTCTATTTTTCCGTTTTTCGGGAATTGTACATCGGTAATCATGACAAAAATGTTGTCTTTAAATTTTTTGAAAAGCGCCATTGCTTCTTCATAGTTGGTAGCCAACAATATTTTTGGACGCGCTCGCAGTTTTAAGACCTTGTAGAGCTTGTCCATTTTGACTTCTTCAATGATTTTATTGGTCTGTTTAAAGACAATACGGTAAAGTTTGTTGAGGTAGTTTGAATAAAAAATAGGATTGTCTTCAACTACTAAAATCATTCTGACAGAAGCCAACTTACTGTCATTTTCAGCATTCATTTTGTCTTCAAGATGTTTAATCATGGCAAAAAAGATGCGCGATTCGCCATCCCAAACAAAAATTTTATCATAACCGATACTGTCTTTTTGCTTTTCTAAAAATTTAATGTGGTGGGTATTGTTCAGTAAGATAAAAATGGGTAAATCCGGATAGCGTTCTTTGATTTTTTTGATGATTTTAAGCGGTCGTTGTTTGTTAAACCCGACGGTAATAACCACCATATCTATATTTTTCTGTTCCAGTTGTTCCAGAGTTTCTTCCGTAGAATAAACACCTGTAATCCTTGGTAAGGAAGTCAAATTAAGCTTGCCGTAGTCATATAGCATTATCTCAGAAAAACGCCCTTCTTTGTTGATGGAAAAAGCATCGTAAAGATTTGAAACCAACAATATTTCTTTAACTTTAAACTTGCTCATGTCGTGGTAAATATCACGCATGCGACTGTCGCGATTCAGATAATTTTGCAGGAGTTGTTTGGTTTTCTGCTTCATAAGACAAAGTTTTTTCAAAAACTAAAGTTACTCAAAATTCCGTTGGTTTGAAAATTTTTGGTTTATTTTTAATTTTTGGTACTTTGTTTACCGCTCCGTCGTGGGTCTCCCGACCTCTGCTCCGTCGCGTGTGTCCCGACAACGACGGTATTTTTCCTTTTCTTATACAGGTCACTCTTACGAAGCTATCTATTTGTTTGGGTTCAATATTTGCTACAAACCGGACACTCATAGAGAGTTTGGTTATCGTTTTAATAATGTCATCTCTTCTGTGTTTAGCAAAATTTAAGTTGCAATCAAGAGCACACAAGAGAACGCTAACTCGACAAACCTTGCAATTCAATATAAAAGTTTTCAAAAACAATACTAAACAGTAAATTATTTTTAATATAAGCAGTAGAATAATAAAAATTATTTAAATATGTAAAAAATTTTCACTTTTCTATTGCATAGTATTTTTTTTTTGATTTGCAAAGTTATTATGTTTTGTTAGGGCGGCAAACAAAATATAATAACGTTAACTGAATATTAATTTTAAAAACTTAAACCTATGAAAAAAATAGTTTTAATTTTAGCTTTGTTATTATTTTCTTTTAATAGCTTTGCAAGTACTGATGTTATAGAGAATCCTTTGATTGAATATAAGTCAAATGTTACAGAAAATTCTTTGATTGAGAATCAATCTGGTGGTGATTTATGGATATATGTTTTGATTACAAGCTGTTGGCAAATGGCTGTTTCCTATTCTTATGAGCCGGTTAGTCAATCTCAGTATTATGAATGGATAGCAGCTATGGAGCAATTTCACTGTGAAGAATTGTAATATTAATTTAAATTAAAACGAGTAGCGCTACTCATATTATAATATTAGTTTAAAAATTTTCAACGAATTAATCCGTTATTACTTTTATGAAATCAAATTGTAAATTTTTATTATTTTTATTAATTTGGGCAATTGAATACTCAACGTTAGCCCAAAACGTAAAAGTAGAATATCAAGTCAAAGCCAAGCAAAGTTTAAAATATCCTGCTTTTACTGAACCATTTTTACTAATGATAGATAAGAATGTCAAAAGTTTGTTTATTTCGAAAAATAAGTTAATTTCTGGGAAAATTTTGAAAAAGTATTACGATAAAAAAATGGCAAGTAACTCACATAAAATAGTTACTTCGTTTTCTGACCCTGAAATAATTCAAGCGAGAAAGTACAAAAATAAATACAAGATAGTCATTGAGAAGAATTTTTCTGATCATCATTTGAAGTTGCAGCAAGGGGCATTTATGAGTAAATTACAATATGAAGCGGATTTACCAAAGTTAAACTGGCAATTAACCGATAAACAAAAACAGATTTTAGGATATACTGTCATGCAAGCCAAACTACATTACAAAGGCAGGGATTTTACGGCTTGGTATGCACCTGCTATTGCCGTAAGTGATGGTCCTTATAAATTTTGGGGATTGCCCGGCTTGATATTGGAAATCTACGATAGTAAAAACGATTACCATTTTACGGCAACCGGTATAGAGTTTCCGGACAAAATAAATTTTCCTAAAGAATATTTTTCCAAAGGTTCCACTTTAATGCCTGTTATTCAAACTACAGAACAAAACTTTCAAAAAGATTTTAACAAAACTTTTAACCCTGAAAATGTAATAGGTACTACAGTTTATATTGGAAAAAATTCCGAAGAAATGAAAGCTGAAAGAGTACAAAAAATAAAAAGTTTGTATAATAACCCTATTGAATTGAGTAATGATTAAAAACCTGTTTAGGGCTATATTGTTATTGATAAATTTAACGGTTTCAGGTCAAACCGAATTACAAGGTATCGTTAAAAATGAAAATGAAGAAGCTCTAATCGGTGCTAATATTTTGGTCACACATCCATTGTCACACCGGATACTCACTTATGCCATAACCGGTAAACATGGGTTTTATCAACTTTCAGTCAATAATTCCTCTGACAGTTTAATGGTAACCGTGTCTTTTTTAGGATACAAACCCGAAAAGATTCTCATCGCCAATCATTCTCAAAAACTGGATTTTAAATTACAAGAATCTCGACAGAAACTCAAAGAAGTTTTTATCAAAACCCAACCTGTCAAACTCAAAGGTGACACAATTAATTATCGGGTATCGGCTTTAAAAAAAGAAGAAGATAAAGTTTTGATAGATGTCATTAAACGTATTCCGGGTATTGATGTGGCACCAAACGGCAGAATAACATATCAGGGCAAGCCCATCAACAAGTTTTATATTGAAAATATGGATATGCTTGAAGGACGTTACAATCTTGCGAGTAATAATATGCCGGTAGATCAAATTGCATCGGTACAAGTATATGAAAATCATCAGCCTATAAAACTTTTGGATAGTTTGGTATATTCCGAAAATGCCGCTCTGAATATTCGATTAAAAAAGAATTTTTCGTACGCATTGCCTTACGAATTAGCCACAGGTTACCGTCCGGTTATTTGGCAAGGAAAATTTGTCCCGATGTTGTTTCAAAAAAAGGTTCAAATGCTTTCGCTATTACAAAGCAATAATGCCGGAAAAAGGTTAAGCAACCAACTTCAAAACTTTTATCAGAATAAGACATTAAATTTTGAAACGGTACAACAAACGCAAGAATGGACACATATTTCCAATATGGCACCACCTCCTCTTGACGAAGATAAATGGTTAGACAATCGTTCTCATTTAGCCTCGCTTAACTTTTTATTCAAATTGAACAAAAAAGCACAAATTAAAACCAATTTTTCATATTTGCCCGAAAAGTTCAGAGAAAACGCAAATACTCGACAACAAATTTTACTCCAAGACCAAGCCTTAACAATCGTTGAGCATCAACAACATACACAAGATATGAAACAAGCAGTATGGAATCTGATTTTTGAACAAAATTCCAACAAAATTTACTTCAAAAATAATTTTCATTTTAAATATGTAGATAGATATGATTTGAGTTATGTTTCTAATCAAAATTTAATTCAACAAAGGTATCGCCCGGTTTATCATTTAACAGATCAAATCAACTGGATGTTTCCGGTTAAAAAACATATTTATAGTATCAATACCTTTTTTTCATACCGTACAACCGATGAAAATTTTGAGATAAAACCCGATTCTTTTCCACAAATTTTTAATAACGGACAAAGTTTTGAAAGTTTGCAACAATCATTGCAAACGCAAAAATGGCATTTTGATATTAAAACGGGCTTAATGAAAAAAATCAGAAATTGGACTTTTGCAAATTATGTATCCGTTCAAAAAGACCGGCATTTTCTCAATAGCCAAATAATCCCAACTGACACCTTAAACTTTGCAGTAAATGATTATTCAAATCATACCGGATTGGACCAAACCACCATCAAAAATCAGTTTAGAATTAATTTTCAAAACAACACTTGGCATCTAGGTTTTGACCTGCCCTTAAGCTATATATCTCTTGACATAAGAGACCAAACTAGCCAACAAACTAAAGATGTAAACGGTATTTTTCAAGATTACAATTTTACTATTAAACACACCATTAATAAATGGTCAATCATAGGTTTACATAGCAAAAAAACAAACTTTAATGATTTGTATCAAAATCACTTCAACTATATTTTAAAAACTTACAATCAACTGGAACGTTACAACACCCCCATTCAAAAATCTGTTAAGACCGATTACAAATTTATTTTACGGTTTAAAGATATTTTAAACGGCATAAATTCTTCTATTTCTTTATCATATTCTAACAACTTGAAAAATATACTCTATAAATATCATTACTTTAACAATGGCGCATCGGAATTGGAAGCCGTAGAACTTGCTAATCAAACCAAAAAAAAATATGCAATTCTGAATTTCAATAAATACTTCTTTAAAAGCAAAATTTCAACCAAATTTAACATAATGTTTCAATGGACGAAACGTCCCCTGATTATCAACGAAAATTTATTGCATAAAACATACAAATCCATACATTTATTATCATCTATAAGGATACCTGTCAGTCAAAAACTGTCATTTTACACGAATTTTCAAATGGACAATTACTTCTTTACGGAAAACGAATCCAATATAAAAAATTATCATATCAAACCGGCAATTTATTTCTATCCGTTCAAACAACATCAGTTTCATCTGTCGTCTGATTATTATTTGATGCCAAATGAAAAACAAGAGAATCTTTTCATGAATATATCATATAAATACAATCCAAAATCTAAAAAATGGTCGGTTTTTGCCAAATGGAATAATATTACAAACCTTACTGCTTACACAACATCTTTCGGCGATACTTATTATACCTACAAAAGCATTTACACTCTACGTCCCTCTAATGTTATGATAGGTTTTGAAAGTTCGTTTTAGTTTTTTCCTACTAGGTCCGAATATTTCATTTGCACTGTCGTGTGTCTCCCGACCCCGACGGAACATATCCCGACTTCGTCAGTATAGTTGATGTTGTAGGAGCAACACACTCAGCGTCTTGCTTATCAATTCCTCACTCCTCATTCCTCAAATTACAAGCAGGAATAAAGAATGAAGCAATCTCTACTCATCAAAGTGGCAAATAAACTACGAATCAGGAAAAATCCTCAATTTATCAAACAATGTCCTTTTGCAAATATCAAATAAAAACACTAACTTTGTAGTCTAACTTTTAAAACACAAGCTTATGTCCGGAATTATGGATTTATTACAAGGCCCTATGGGCCAAATGATTATTCAAGGAGTTGGCTCTCAATTGGGAGGAGATAGCTCAAAAACGCAATCGGCTTTAGGTGCCGCTATCCCTATGTTGATGGGAGCATTGAAGAAAAATGCTTCAAATCCTGATACTGCTTCAGGATTGTTAGAGGCCTTAAACAGCAAACATGACGGAAGCATTTTAGATAACATTGCAGATATTTTCGGTGGTGGCAATGTCAACGAAGATGTAGTCGAAGACGGTGACAAAATTTTAGGTCACGTTTTAGGTGAGAAAAAAGAAGTAGTAGCAGCAGCTCTTGGCAAACAACACGGTTTGGATATGGGCTCGGCTATGAATATTCTCAAAACGGCAGCGCCGATAGTTATGGGTATGTTGGGTAAACAAACACGCGAAGCTAATGTTTCCAACCCTACTGATTTAACCAATATTATCGGAAATATGATTGGTGGGCACCAAGAAGCAGAGCAACATAGTAGTTTTATTGAAAACTTATTGGACCAAGATGGTGACGGTAGTATCGTAGATGATTTATTTAATATGGGAAAAAAATTCTTTGGAAAATAAAGATTATTTGGATTACAGATAAAAGCCATTCTTCACGAGTGGCTTTTTTTTGTTTCAAAACCTGAAAAAAAATCAAAGGCTTTTTTTGTGTATCTTTGCAGTTAATACAATAATGAAAATATATGGCAATTATCAATAACATCAGAAACTTTTCCATTATCGCTCACATTGACCACGGTAAAAGTACTTTGGCCGACCGTTTGTTGGAATATACCGGTGCCATAACCGAGCGTGAAAAACAAGATCAGGTTTTGGACGATATGGATTTGGAACGCGAAAGAGGTATTACCATTAAGAGCCATGCCGTTCAAATGGATTATATTCATAACGGTGAGTCGTATAAACTCAATTTGATTGATACCCCCGGACACGTTGACTTTTCTTATGAAGTGTCACGTGCCATTGCAGCATGTGAAGGTGCTTTATTGATAGTGGATGCGGCACAAGGTATTCAAGCACAAACCATCTCTAATTTATATTTGGCTTTGGAGAACGATTTGGAAATTATTCCGGTTCTCAACAAAGTTGATTTACCAAGTGCCAAACCTTTGGAAGTGACTGATGAGATTGTAGATTTGCTTGGCTGTGAACCAGACGATGTGATTTGGGCAAGTGCCAAAACAGGTGAAGGAATAGACAAAATTGTAACGGCAATTATAGAAAAAATTCCGGCTCCACAAGGCGATACAGATGCGCCTTTACGGGCTTTGATTTTTGATTCGGTTTATAATCCTTATCGTGGTATTGAAGTATATTTCAGAGTGTTTGACGGCAAAATAAAGAAAGGTCAAAAGATACAATTTATGGCCACCGGTAAAACCTATGATGCCGATGAAGTAGGATATTTGAAGCTTAAACAATTGCCTGCTCCGGAAATCACAACCGGTGATGTAGGTTATCTGATTTCAGGCATTAAAGATGCCAGAGAGGTCAAAGTAGGTGATACAATCACCGATGCGCAATCTCCTACAGCCAAACCGATTGAAGGTTTTGAAGATGTGAAACCCATGGTTTTTGCCGGTATTTATCCGGTTGAAACAGATGAGTATGAAGAATTGCGTAATGCTATGGATAAATTGCAACTTAATGATGCCAGTTTGACATTTGAACCTGAATCCTCAGCTGCTTTAGGTTTTGGTTTTAGAGCCGGCTTTCTTGGCATGTTACACATGGAGATTATTCAAGAACGTTTGGACCGTGAGTTTGACATGAATGTGATTACGACTGTACCTAACGTATCTTATCATGCTTATACTAAAAAGAATCCGGATAAACCGGTTATAGTTAATAATCCTTCCGAATTACCGGATCCGTCCAAACTGGATAGGGTGGAAGAGCCTTATATCAAAGCCAGTATTATTACCAAGTCGGATTTTATTGGTCCTATTATGACATTGGCGTTAGAAAAACGCGGACAAATTACCAATCAAGTCTATTTAACGCCTGAGCGGGTTGAATTGAGTTTTGATATGCCTTTGGCAGAGATAGTTTTTGATTTTTATGACCGTTTGAAAACCGTATCAAAAGGTTATGCATCTTTTGATTATCATCCCATTGGAATGCGTAAGTCAAAATTGGTTAAAGTGGATATTTTGTTGAACGGGCAACCTGTCGATGCGTTGTCTGCTTTGGTTCATGCTGACAATGCCTATGATATCGGTAAGAAAATGGTGCATAAATTGCGAGGTTTGATTCCACGTCAACAGTTTGATATTCCGGTACAAGCTGCCATCGGTGCAAAAATTATTGCTCGTGAAACCATTAAAGCCTTGCGTAAAGATGTAACGGCTAAATGTTACGGTGGAGATATTTCGCGCAAACGTAAACTACTCGAAAAACAAAAGAAAGGAAAAAAACGTATGCGTCAGGTGGGAAATGTTCAGATTCCGCAGTCGGCGTTTATGGCTGTGTTGAAGTTAAATGATTAAGTTTAATTTTAGGAAATAAGAAATAAAAAAGCCACGATGTTTCCATCATGGCTTTTTTGTTTTAAGGTGGTACCTCGCAGAATCGAACTGCGGACACAAGGATTTTCAGTCCTTTGCTCTACCAACTGAGCTAAGGTACCATTTGGTTGAGTACTCGGGGCGGGACTTGAACCCGCACGGACATTACTGTCCATTGGATTTTAAGTCCAACGTGTCTACCAATTCCACCACCCGAGCCCGTTAGACTTCAAAAAAAAAGAGCGAAAGACGGGATTCGAACCCGCGACATCCACCTTGGCAAGGTGGTGCTCTACCAGCTGAGCTACTTTCGCTTTTACTTTGCGAATGCAAATATAAAACCTTTTTTCATTCTGAAAAAATTTTTTGATAAAAAAATTACTTTTTTTTCATTTTTTTTTTCTTCGTTTTTGTAAGTGTTTGATACTCTTTCGCTTATTTTTTTACAATTTATCAACAAATGTAATTTTTTTTCTCCGGACCTTAAAACTTATATACAATAATATTGTGAGCGCTATCATATACTAAGAGATAGCGTATTTGTTTGAGCGTTTTAAAATCTAATACTTGTTGACCGATAATAGGGAAGTTGGGAATAGCATTCCCTGAATTGTCAAATGCATAAATTTTATTGTTGTCGGTATTGGCGATGAAAATATAAACCTTTTTGCCACTTTTGTATATATGCGGACGGGTATAAGTGCCTAAATCCAATTCAACGATTTTTTTGTTGATTAAAAGTTTGTTGCCGGAGACTGCTGCCAGTGTTTCATGTTTTATATTAGATAAGATATTTTCCGGCAAATCAATTTTTCCGGTTTTGAGCTTACCGTTCAGGTCAATAGATAATAGTTGGTCTTTGTCGTCTATATTGACAAATTTGCGGTTAATAACGCCCCATTGATTTCTGGTTACGTCAAATTTTTCAGAGACTTTGATGCGGGTTTCGCCCCTGCGGTTCAGAAGGTGCAGTTTACCTGTATTTTCTGATATTTGGATAAAATCTTTGTTACCTATACGAAAATGTTTTGGAGAAAATAAAATGTCGTTATCTACTTTTACTTTAAAACCTTTAACTTTTTTGGCCTCGTTATCAAATAGTTTAAACTTGTTTGATTGGGTTATGCCAAAACGGTATTTTCTGTTTTTTTCGTAGTCAAAGATGCTTATACCTTTTGTAATTTTCTGAAGGAAATATTGAGGAAATTTTTCAACATGGTGTCCCAGCCGGTCTATAACATACCAATGATGCGGGGTTACAAACGTGTATTGTAATTTGTGATTACGCAGTAAGTCCACTTGATGAATTTTACCGATAATATCACCATTAATCTCTGTTTGCCAAAGCGTTTTACCTTTTAAATCGACGAAGTTGACACGGTTTTTTTCGTCTTGATAGATGATGTTATAGTTGCGGGTGTGGTGGTTGTAAACAAGTTGCGGATCAGATTTTGGCAATTCTGATAAGCTGTAGGATAAAAGTTGCTCAACCAATGTTTGTTCTTTTTCTTGGACATAAGATTTGAGAACTAAGTTTGTGAAAACCGTTCGGGATTCTATATTGAATGTTTGGGCTTTCATGTATTTTTGTCCGTTGATATTCAGTTTGTTGTTAAACAAAATGAGGTGGTAGTTGCCAGGCAATTCTGTATGTAAATTTTGATATGTTTTACTTTGCGATAGTGTAGAATGATTTTGAATATCATTTAACACTTTTTCAAGATATGTTTGTGATGAGGTAATTAAAACGTTGTTACCGACAATGCTGAAATAATCTGCGGAAACTTCCGGTAATAAGTTTGAAAAATAGCTGTTAATCAAATTGTTATACGGAAATTTATTGATTTCGTAAGTGTTAAAATCTTTTATTTTTTCTATTTTGTCACTCAACAATTCTGAAAAATCAAAGAGGCTAAGAACAATCGCTTTATTTTGATTTTCTTTAAAAAATACCAAAGCTTTCAATCCGGAAAAAATTTCTCTGCCTTCAACAGCTTGCAGGGGTGCGTAAACTTTGTGGTTGTTTAGATTGTTGACAAATTGTTCAAAGTCATCAAAATTCAAAATCAACATTTCATCAGTGGCAAAAGGTATGTAGTTGCTAAAATCTTGCTTCACCGGCTTGACCGATTTAAATATGTCAGCAAGGACGCTGATGCTGTCGCGGCTCAAACTGATACCCGAAACAACGTGTTTGTCGGTTTCAACCAAATCAAAAAAATGCCAGTCGCCGGTATCGGACCATTTTAATTTGAGTGAACTGTTAAAAAAAACATCCGGTTTTAATATTCCGGTATCTACAATGATATTCAAATAAGCATGGTTGTCCAAACTGGCAATTCCTTTTTTAAATGTTTGATTTTTAGTTAGTTTTCCAAATTCTTTTTGGTCTCTGATACAATTCTCAATAAATAATTTTTGATTCGAAATAAAGCTTTTTCCGTTTAAAACCGTAGCGTAGTAAGTTGTTTTTTTATACGTGGTTGAATATATTGTATCTTGTTCATAAACGGTGGTGTTGCCGTTAAATAAACTGTCAATTTGTTGCAAAGTCCCGGTTGCTACAAAGCCTTTTATTTTGGAATTGTTTTGTAAAATATTGATTAAGTATGGTGTTTCAAATCCGGCATTTGATAAAAAAGATTTGTCGGGGAAGCTTAAATATTCATCAACAATAACCGGATTTTGCGCTATTAAGGCTTTAGGTTTGTTTACTTTTATCACGTAGCTTGACTGAGGTAATATATAATCAAATAAGGCTGTTTTTACCTGTTTTTTGGGTTGCTTACAACCGGTGAATGTCAAACTCAATAAGCTTATAATCAGAAAGATATAATAACGCATAATTCTAAACAATTTGTTGTTACAAAGATAAGACTATTTTCAGGTTACATTATATAGATGTTAATAACTTTATTTTTTACAATGCGACAGGCTTGAAAAATAATAGAAAGCAGGTGTTTGAGAATTACTTTTTGGTCAGAATTATTGGACGGCATAATTCAATTTCTCAATTCTTCAAATAGAATAGCCATATCAACAAAAAAACGTATTTTTGTACCAAACTTGACGTGCGTGATAAAAAAGATAACCTTAATTTTAGCCGAACCTTTTGTTTTGTTGGTAAGATTTTATCAATATTTTATTTCGCCATTGCTGGGTTCAAACTGCCGTTATACACCGACCTGTTCGTATTATACGGTAGAAGCGCTGAAAAGACATGGATTGTTTACGGGAGGCCGCTTGGCAATCAAACGTATCTTGAGTTGCAATCCTTGGGGTGGTTCAGGCTATGATCCTGTTCCGACCAAAGAAGAATTGCGTGCCAAAAAATTATCAAAAAAAGAAAAGAAATGAATGTTTTAAGTATTGTTTGGGATCCGGGGGTTGGTTTGGATTTGGGACCAATTACCATTAGATATTACAGCATGATGTACATCTTCGGTTTTATTGCCGGATATTATATTTTGAAGAAAATTTTTGAAAACGAAAAGCTTTCAAAAACTTTGTTGGATCCGATTTTGACCTATGTGGTTGTAGGAACATTGCTGGGGGCGCGGCTCGGTCATGTCTTTTTTTATGATTGGCCTTACTACAAAGAACATTTGTTGGAAATATTAGTGCCGGTTGTCAAAACAGCTGAAGGTTATAAGTTTACCGGCTTTCGCGGTTTGGCAAGTCACGGGGCAACTATCGGGATATTTTTGGCAGTTTTGTATTTTTGGAACAAACATCTCAAAGGTAAACAGTCTTTTTTATGGATACTTGACAGAATAACGTTGACCATTCCCATTGGTGCGGCACTTATCAGAATCGGGAACTTGCTCAATTCCGAAATTATTGGTAAACCAACCGGTACGGACTACGGTTTTGTTTTTAAACAACTGGGTGAAGACTTTCCGCGCTATCCTACACAATTATATGAAGCAGGCGCTTATTTGTCTTTGTTGTTTTTGATGTTGTATCTTTATTGGAAAACGGACTTAAAAAAGTATGAGGGCATGCTCTTCGGTATTTTCTTTGCGTTGCTTTGGACTATTCGCTTATTTGTCGAGTTTTACAAAGAACCGCAAGATGAAAAAGATGCCCGGCTTTTGTTGGAAACAGGACTTGACAAAGGGCAATGGCTCAGCATTCCGATGTTGATTTTCGGATTGGCAGTGATGTTTTATGCTTATAAGAAGTATCGAGTGGCAAGTAGCAAGTAAAGGCTGTCATTTTGACAGAGCGACATTAGAAGCGACGAGAAATCAAGGTAAATAAATTTTTAAAGAGATTTCTCACTGCGTTCGAAATGACAATTGAATAAAAATATAAAATTTTCAACTTATATTAGAATGATAAAAATCAAAACCAAAAAAGAAATAGATTTAATACGTGAAAGTGCCTTGTTGGTTTCTAAAACTTTGGGGATGCTTGCCAAGGAAATCAAACCCGGGGTCACACCTTTGTATTTAGATAATTTGGCAGAAGAATTTATTAGAGATAACGGTGGTATTCCCGGATTCAAAGGGCTTTATGATTTTCCTAATACGCTTTGTATGAGTCCAAACGATCAAGTAGTACATGGTATTCCGACGAATAAGCCGCTTCAAGACGGTGATATTATTTCCGTGGATTGCGGGGTATTGATGAATGGTTTTTACGGTGATCATG
>JALVLX010000016.1 GCA_027032855.1 Flavobacteriales bacterium
TTCCTTGTTCGATATTCTTTACATTCCTCATTTCCTCAAACTAGATGCTGGATTATAGTTAGAAATGAATAACAATCATCAAAGAACAAAAGTATTCTATGAATCAAAAAAATCGAAAATCTGAAATCGAAAATCTGAAATCTGAAATCAGTAATAAATCCTCACTTCATCAACAATCATGGCTAAGCTATTTTAAAAATGCCAAAGAGCGTTTGTTTGACGACAAGCAATATGACCATAAAGACCGTTCTGTTTTTCAAATGGACTATGACCGTATTGTATTTTCGTCAGCATTCAGACGGTTGCAAAATAAGACACAAGTCTTGCCTTTTCCAAAATCGGATTATGTGCGTAACCGTTTGACACACAGTTTGGAAACAGCCTCTGTTGGCCGGTCGTTGGGAAATATTGTAGGTGTTGAAATCATTAAAAAATATCCGGAGTTGATAAATGAAGCCGGTATCCAATCAACTGATTTCGGCCACTTGGTGTCCGCTGCTTGTTTGGCGCATGATATAGGCAATCCGCCTTTCGGACACAGTGGCGAAGCTGCGATTAGCCGGTATTTTAAAAGTGAGCAGGCACAAGATTTTATCAAAAACTTGACGGATAAGCAAAAAGCAGATTTGCAAAATTTTGAAGGGAATGCTTCCGGCTTCAGGTTAGTTGCGCATACCCCCGAACAGCAATCGCAAATCAAAGGTGGCTTGCGGTTGACATTGGCTACTTACGCCACTTTTACCAAATATCCCAAAGAATCTTTGCCTAAACGAAAAAAAGAAGGTCAGGCATCACTCAAAAAATTTGGGCTATACCAATCGGAAATAGCTATTTTTGAAGAAATAGCCGGCAAACTCAATATGATACCGCAACATACGGACGAAGGCAAAGCGTGGAAACGGTTCCCTTTGACTTTTTTGGTAGAAGCAGCAGACGATATCTGTTACCGTATCATTGATTTTGAAGACGGTTTTCATATCGGATACATACCGTTTGAAATTATTGAAAAACGCTTTTTTAATTTGGTTGACTTGTCCAATTTTGACCAAAATCGCTACGATAAAATCTTGGCTCAAGATGAAAAAGTTAATTATTTGCGTAGTGTGGTAATTAACCGTTTGGTTAGAGAAGCAGCTCGTATTTTTATTGAAAATGAAGAGCATTTTATTGCAGGAAGTTTGGATAAAGCATTGCTGGACTTGATGTCTGAAGACTTGCAAACTAATCTTAACGCCATCATCAAAGAAAGTGTTGATAAAATTTACCAATCCGAACCGGTGTTAAAAATAGAATTAGCAGGTCTTAAAGTAATCCCCGATTTGCTACACAAATTCGTAGGAGCCAATTTATATCCGAAAGCGCATAAGCAATTGTATAAACTTTTACCACCGGCATACCGTAACGGCACTACGGATTATGACAAAATTCTCAACGCTACGATGTTTATCAGCAATATGACCGACAGGCAAGCGGTTGAGTTGTACCGTCATATCAACGGGGTGGAACTGCCGGGGTACTAGGATTAGTTAAAAGTTACACTTCGACAGGCTCAGTGACCTGAGTTGAATGTTGAATGTAGAGACGAATTGCATTCGTCTCAGTAGCAAGTAACAAGTTAATTGATAATTGAAAATTGAAAATGGAGAATGGAAAATTAAGATTTCTCACTTCGTTCGAAATGACAGGTGCTACGCTCGAAATGACAAGCAATATACATTTTATTATTTCTAATTATCTGAAAATCTGAAATCTGAAATCGCAAATCTGAAATCGCAAATCTGAAATCAATAAGCTCCTCATTTCCTCAAATTAACAGCAGGATTATAATATGAAGCAAAAAATCAACATAAGAACACAAAATATTCAATGAACCACAATAAATTATCAATTCCTCAACAAATCACATCAATTCATCTATAATATCTTCAACAGTAACGCCTTCGGCTTCACCTTTGTAGTTGAGCAGGATACGATGGCGTAATATGCCTTTGGCTACGGCTTGTACATCTTCAATATCCGGTGATAATTTACCGTTGATTAATGCGTTGGCTTT
>JALVLX010000017.1 GCA_027032855.1 Flavobacteriales bacterium
TGATTGTAACCTCACCCATTTTGGGAGTGATTTCATCAGCCGTCCACGATTTTTTAAAGTAACCCGTGCCGGCTTCGGTTTTGATTTCAGGCATTTTTGCAGGGTCAATGTGCGTATTCCCTATTTTTACACTAACACTATTGTCAATTGCCAAAAAATCGGTGCCGCGGAGTAACAGCGCATAAACCGCTTCGGTAGTTTGCTTGGTGGTTTTCCATGCATTGGTTTGCTTGTGTTTAAGCAACCAGACACGCATCTCGTCAACTTTTTTGACGTCGCCGTCAATAGCATCAAAAGCTTCTATCAACAGAGCTTGCGTCTCAATAGGTGCTTGATACCAATACCAACCACCGGTATTATTTTTCCAATACATACCTAACTCTTCACTTTTGATACTGTTTTCGTCCAGCGAACGGATGATTTTTTTGGCAATTTCCGTATCATTGTGGCGGTGCGAAACCAGAGCTAAAAGTCCTTGCTCGTATAAGCTGTAAGACAACCAATATTTTTGTGCCTGACGTCTGTAATAATCAACGGCTTCTTGCACTTCTTTTGACATGCTTTTATCGGGATAAAAACTGCGGGCATACAGATAAAACAATTGGAATGCACCGGTGTGATAGTTGTCCAAATAAGCTTGCTTGTCTTTTTGCTTGCCGGCTGTTTCCAACAAACGCTCGTAATCTTTACGAATTTCGGCATCTAAATAGACGATAGCTTTATGGAGCATTGGCTCGATAAGACGTTGATTATCAACAACACCAAGCTTTTTCAAATGTCCGAAACCGGCTACAATATGTTGCGTGATATAAGGGTTGGGATAGCGCCCACCTTTAAACCACGTAAAGCCTCCGCCGGGTAATTGCAAAGTCTGTAGTTTTTGCAAAGCTTTTTGTTGCATATAAGCCATTTTGTTTAAGTCAAACAACAAGGCGATACGTTTCTTTTGTTCCGTTTCGCTTTGCGCATCACGCAACCAAGGTGTTTCTTCAATCAAAATATTTTTGAGTTCTTGATTTTTTTCCAAATTGGACAGCAAGGCATCGCTTTGATAGTTTTTCCATACGTCAAAAACTTGCTTGATTTTAGGATTTTGATGAACGATATGCGACGCCAACGTATTGGCATAATAGCGGCTAAAAGTCTGCTCGCTACATTCGTAAGGATATTCCATTAAATAAGGCAAAGCTTGCACGGCATACCAAGCGGGATTACTTGTTATTTCCAAAGTTAGTTTATGATTTTTCAAAGTATGGCTTTGCGGATGCAAAAGTTTGTCCATCGCAAAAGTTTTACTTTGATTGCTACGCACCCACATCGGCATGGTTTCGGTAACCAGCATACGGTTGGACAATACCGGCACAAAGTTTTGTTCGGCATCGGTTTGATTACCGGCTTTGGCTTTGACTGTATATACCAAAGCATCAATATCATCGGGAATGATGAGCTGCCATTGCACTTGTGTATTACCGCCGGCATTCACGCTAAAACTTTGCTTAATATTTTGGGTGATGCGACCGGTTACATCTTTTTGACTAACCGCATCTTTTAGGGTCAGTTCTGCGGTTCCAGATAAACTTTTGCTTGACAAATTACTGATTTTAGTGCTGAAAATCAACGTGTCACCTTGTCGCACAAAGCGTGGTGCGTTAGGGAATACCATCAAATCTTTTTGGGTTTGTGCAAACAATTCTTGATAGCCGTGTTTCAAATCTTTACCGTGGGCTAAAATTTGCAATTTCCATTTGGTCAAACTTTCGGGAGCCGTAAATTTAAAGCCGACATTACCGTCTTTATCCGTGTATAATTCCGGAAAGAAAAAGGCGGTTTCTCTAAAATCACTACGTACGGCAGGCGACACATCTTTGGGTGTTTCTTTTTCCGGTTGATCCGTTTTTTCCGCTTTTCCATTAGCTGTTGGCACAGGTGCTTCAACTGCCAAGTCACTTTCAGCACTTTCGGCAACGACGACAGCTTTTTCCATTTTTGCTCCCAAAGAACGACGACTATAGAGCGCTCGTCCATAATAAGGTCTTCCAAATCTAAATCCAAACCACTTCAAGCGGTTGTCTCCCCAACGATTAGCGTCATCATTATACCAAGGGTCAAAATGCCAATGCACAGAAGCAGAAATATTTCCAAAAGAATTTGCTTGACGGATATTGGTTGCAGGATAATAAACTTTATAGCTTATTGGGTTAAAATCCCATGAATGTGATACAAATTGGTCTAAAGACGCATCATACATAGAAGCTAAAATTTCAGCGGCAACTTTTTGGCTTTGTGGACCTTTTATTTTAAAACGCCATTCTTCCTCTTGTCCGGGCTTAAGCTTGTCTCTAAAACGGATAGTTTCCACGATTAATTGGTCGGACGGATAAGGCACTTTAATATTTATTTGGTTGATTTTAAAATTATTAAAAGCATTAAAAGTGTAATACACAACAAATCCGCCAAAATCTTTTTCAGTTACGGGAACGGAAATAGTTTTGTAAGTTCCGTTGCTTTTAAACGTTTTGTGTAAAATAATTTTCCGGTCCTTTTCCACCCAAACATGCATCATATTGCCGGTTGATGCAGAGCCGGTTTGTAAAATCAATTCATCGCCGGGTTGGTAAGTGTCTTTATTGGTCAGCACATCAAAATATTTGTTATCCGCTACTTGTTTTTGTAGGTTGTCATAAATTTCAAACCAATGTTTGGCGGTTATTTCGTTACCATCTTTGTCCTTGGTGGTGGCAATGGCGAGATATTGTCCGGCAGGATAATCTTGTCCGGGCTTGAAGGCAATTTTTTCTTGTTCACCGGTCAGGATATTTTGTTGCCAATACAATTTTCCAACAGGCCAAAATACTCTTTTAGTTTCCGTTTTATCATACGGCATGTGGGGCAATTTACTGACAAATTCCTGTTTATCAACGGCTTGTATGTCAGGAGCAGCCCAAGGTCTGTGACGTAGTACACGGTCGGGCGCTTTGAGTTTGTAAATTTTTAACTGCACATTTGCCGGCACTTTTACATCATTGAGATTTAAGCTTTGAACACGAATACTGTCGGTTTGGTGCTTTTGGATTTTACCGGGCATATCCAAACTTAATTGTAATAGTTTGTAACCGGCTTTAACCATAATTTCTTGACTGTGAGTTTCGCCATTGAGGTCGGTTACTTCGGCATAGACTTTATAATGGAACACCGGATTGTTTGCCGGTTGCACACTACGGTCGGGCAGGGCTTTAAAATTAATGACAAATTCGCCTTTATCATCGGTAACGGTAGTGCCGTGAGCTATTTCCTGCGGATGAGAGTTAAAAGCCGGGCGATACCAATACCACCAACGAGGCATCTCTACTTCACGTTTGACGCGGTAGGTCACTTTGGCTTCGGTAATTTTTGTGCCTGCAAAACTTTCGGCAACACCTTTGACAGGAATAGTATCGTTGACTTTGTAAGTTTTATCCGGTTTGTTGAGCGTTACTTCAAATTTCGGTCGCTTGTAGGCTTCCACTCTGATTTGGCGAGTGGCGAAAAGTCCGGGTTTGGTCGAACGAATTTCCAAATTAAAGCGTCCGGTTAAAGTTTGTTCCGGCAAAACAAAACTACCGTTTACGGAACCAAAGTCGTTGGTTGTCAAGGTTTTTTCACCGACTTTCCGATGATTGACATCGTAAAGTGTGACTTTAACGGGTATATTATTTAAAACTTTGGAATGATTGGTCAATTTAGTCAAACATATCGCTTTAAAATAGACGATTTGTCCGGGGCGGTAAATACTACGGTCGGTAAAAAGAAAAGCTGAATGGTGTTTTTTCCACCGGTCTTGATGATGCATCCGGTAAACATGCTCATCAAAATACGCTGTTTTGTTGTGACCGTATGTCACGATAACTTTATATTGGTATCCATTTAATTTATTGCAAGTTGCCACACCTTTACTGTCAGTTTGTAAAACTTTTGCGGTTTGCCATTCGCTGTTATATCTGCGACGTTTGAGTAGGGTTATGGTTGCATTGGTAAACGGCGAGCCGTTTTGACGGTTTAGGACACTGAATTTTAATTGATTTCCGGGGCGACTGATGGTTTGCAAAACCGCATCGGTTACTTGAAATGTCGTCATGCCGAATTCGTCATTTTTTTTATCTGTAGTCAGCAACAAAACATATTCGCCGTTGGGCAAAGCATCGATAATGCGTTCGGTGCTGTGGTTTTGATAATCCTCTTCGTTTGGCAATTTGTAATTGTAAGTTTTAACCGGCAACAATTTTTCTACAAAATCACGTTTCTTTTTGGCTTCATAGATTTTATCCAGTGCCTGTTTTTGCTCGTGCGACAAAGAATAGATTTTCAATACGGCATCAGACAAATTACGAAAATCAATTTTTATCAAAGATTGTTGATTTTCAGGAATATAGCGTTCAGCTTCAACTTTAAGCGCCTTATTTTTTATATCTGCCATTAAGTTCTTGCAAGATACGGCACCCGGGCTGTCCGGATATTTTTTGATAGCGGTTTCACATACGGCAACCGCTTCTTTTTTCTTCCATCGATAAGTGTCATCTTTTCCGGGAACGTATTTATCTCCTAATTGGTTTAAAACCTTTGCCTGATTAAAATATGCCAAAGCGGCTATACCGGACTTTTCATATTTTTTAGCAAAATTTTGCAATGTTTTGATATAAACTTGTTCTTTGTCCGGGAAAACGGCATTGGAATAAACAAATTGCATGCGTTGCAGGTCAGCGTAAGCGAGGGCGTCGAAGTTTTGTTTGTCAGCCAAGCGGAATTTTAAATAATTACGGTGCAGCAACAAGGCTTGATATTGTTTTGATAACGTGTCTTTGTTGTTGAATTTCAACGAGATGAATTTGTCTATATCGGATAAATATTCCGGATTGTCTATAGTAAAATTTTGTGCCGGTGCCGTCAAAGCGTTTTCTTTGTTTTGATAAAAACGGAGTGCTTCGTGTATCAATACATCATACAAAACAGGTTGGTATTTAGTGGCTTTGTCAGAGAGTTCCAAAATATCTTTCCATACCTTAACAGGCATAACTTGTAGCACTTCAGGATTTTGAAGCGAACGGTTGAAGTGTGTATGTACGGTTTTATACAAAGTTTTCAAATCCCAAGTCCGAAAATCTTTAGGGTCCACAACAGAAGCAGTTTCGGTGCGGCTAGCAAATTTCCAGCGGTTATTTTGATAATATTGCCAGTAAAGTTGTGCCAAATAGCTTTCTAAAATCTGTTTGGTTGGTGCTTTATTTTCAGTAATTTCCTTTTCAAAATTATGAATGACATGCAATTGGCTGTCTTCTTCCAACTGCATCATATATTTGGATTGGTAAATCAAACTTTTGACAATTTGCGGACTGTTTTGGTCTTTTTTAGCGGTCGCATAAATTTCTTTAACAAGCTTATAAGCCGATTTGGTTAAGCCGTTTTTTTCATATTTATGAACCTTCTGCCATAAATCAGGGTAAGAAGGGAAATCCTTTTGTTTCATCATTTCAATTTGTTTTTGTGATAAATTTTGCGTTGTGTTTTCGGTTTTTGAACTCGAACAAGACAATAATATCAGTAGCGGTAAAAAAATTAGACGATGCATATTTAAAATTTTTTAAAAATTTCACGAACAAGTTACAAATAAAATGTCAATTATTTGGAGACATTCAATATTTGTGCCAAGGGCAAACCCATACTTTTTGGCTTTTTTTTGATTTCAGACCTATCAGGTTTTGGAGACGTAACATGTCTCCAATTTATACTAGACACAAAACTTTATGAACATTAACCACAAACAGGTTACCCCTACGAGGTTTATAATTTTGTGTGATATTTCTACTACAAACGGAACGCTCCTACGGAGCGTATTAAAAATTAAAAATAAAATGGTCCTATGTTAATTGTGTAGTAATAATAAATCAGGTTTAATAATCATGGCATATTATCTTTTTATATAATTTCACCCTTACGGGGTTTATTGGTGTTTTTCTATTGTTATTCAGACGCACGGGTTGTGCAATAATAGACGCACGAGTCTTGTGTCTCTACACTCAACATTATGAACATTACGAACATTACGAATTTTCAACAACAATAATATCACTCCTACGGGGTTCACTAAATAAACCCGAAGGGCTGACATTATTTTTTGATATATCTTTTACCCACC
>JALVLX010000018.1 GCA_027032855.1 Flavobacteriales bacterium
CGAAGGCAAAACCGGTTTTTACCAAAAAGCTTACTCCATTATCAAACAAAGACAAAACGAAAGTCTGGACTATATAAACCAAGTTCTTGACAAAGGTTTTAATTTTGATATTGACGAAACCCTGAATATCGATTACAAAAATATTAAACCGGCAAAAACCAAAGCCGAGCTCAAAGATCGTTGGCGAAAATATCTGAAATTTAACACCCTGTCCAGATTATACGATAAAATAGAAGCGCAGAAGAAAAAGAAAGAAAAAGACAGCACATTCAAACCAAAATCCCTTAAAGAATTAGAAGAAGAAGCACTGAAAGCGACCCGTAAATCTATCAAAACTTATATAGATGCGCTGGACGACATGGAAGAAATGGATTATTTCGCTATGTACGTCAATGCCATTACCATGCAATATGACCCGCACACCAATTATTTTAGTCCGCAAAGCAAAGAACGTTTTGACACAGACATGTCCGGTTCTTTTGAAGGTATAGGCGCCCGTTTGCAAAAAGACGGTGATTACGTAAAAATTGTTGAAATTATTGCCGGCGGTCCGGCTTGGAAAGACGGTAAATTAAAAGTTGGTGATCTCATTCAAAAAGTAGCACAAGGTGATGACGAACCGGTGGACATTATGGGTATGCGCCTGTCAAAAGTAGTTAAGTTGATCAAAGGTCCTAAAGGAACGGTTGTTAAACTGATTGTCAAGCGTGTGGATGGCAGTATCGAAACCATTCCCATTACCCGCGACCGTGTTGAACTGGAAGAAACCTTTGCCAAATCCTTGTTGATTAAAGACAAAAATGAGACATTCGGCTATATTTATTTACCTAAATTTTATAAAGATTTTGAAAACAAAGAACGTCGTAGTGCCGCTACGGATATCAAAAAAGAATTGATAAAACTCAAAGCTGAAAACGTTAACGGCATTGTGCTGGACTTACGCAACAACGGTGGCGGTTCATTGTCAACAGTAGTTGATATCGGCGGTTTCTTTATTGACAAAGGACCGATAGTTCAGGTTCGCGACAAAAAAGACAAAGTAGATGTATTGGAAGATGAAGATAAAACAACGGTTTATGACGGAAAAGTTATCGTTTTAATCAACGAATTATCTGCTTCAGCATCAGAAATTTTAGCAGCGGCTTTGCAAGATTACAACCGTGCCATCATCATCGGAAGCAAATCGTACGGCAAAGGAACTGTGCAAAATATGATTAGTATCAATCAAATTATGGGTGACAAATACGGTGAACTTGGTGCCTTAAAATGGACTACCAAAAAGTTTTACAGAATTTCCGGCGGCTCAACCCAACGCAAAGGTGTAACACCGGATATTATTATACCGGACAGCTACATGTATTTGGATATACGTGAAAAAGACGAACCAACTGCTTTGCCATGGGATAAAATAGACAACGCACAACACAAAACTTATAAAATTGCTAACAAAGAGCAAATAGTTGCTCAAGAACAACAACGAATTGATACAACCATGTTATTTCAACATATAAAGGAAAAAGCTCGTTGGATTAAGGAGAATAAAAAGGATAATACGATTTATTTGAAGTTTGACAAATATGTTGAAGACATTAAAAAAGATGAAGCTGTTAGCAAAAAATTTGACAGCTTAACCAAATTTCAATCCGGCTTTGAAGTACACTCGCTTCTTGAAGATTTAAGAGGTAGAGAGAAAGATACAATTTTTAGAACCAAACGCGAAAAATGGATAAAAGCTATCAAAAAAGATCCTTACATCAGTGAAGCTATAAAAGTATTGGAAAAAGAATAAACTTTAATGAAGTAGATAAATTCTCAATCCTTAAATAACAATATGCTAAAAATAGGTCTGTTTTTCGGTAGTTTTAACCCCATTCATATCGGACATCTGATAATTGCTAACCACATTGTCGAACATAGCGATGTTGATAATGTATGGTTTATAGTCACACCACATAATCCGCATAAGAAAAAAAGTTCTTTACTTAGTGACTTTCAACGTTTGACCATGGTGCGACTGGCTGTCGAAAACTATCCTAAATTAAAAGCTTCCAACATAGAATTTGACCTGCCTCAGCCCAATTATACCATCAACACATTGACCGTTTTGCAAGAAAAATATCCGGATAAACAATTTGTGTTGTTAATGGGAGAAGATAACTTAGCCAGCTTACCAAAATGGAAAAATTTTGAAGCTATTTTAAATTATTATCAAATATATGTATATCCGCGCTTGCATGAAAAAGTAATACCTGACTTTTTAAAAACACATTCTTCAGTGTTACGTATAAAAGCACCAATCATTGAACTGTCGGCGACACAAATCAGAGAAGATATCAAAAACCGGAATAATGTAAGACCAATGTTGCCCCTTGAAGTATTTAAGTATTTGGACGAAATGAATTTTTATAAATAATTTTGTAAATTCGTATTTTAATTAAAATTATACAAAACATGAGTTTAATAGAATTAAAAGTCGATCGCATCCAATACAGTGAGACCCAAACAGGGGCTTATGTTTTGTTTTTAAAAGAACCTATAACCAACAAAAAACTCCCTATAGTTATAGGTGGTATGGAGGCACATTCCATCACAATAGGCTTGGAAAAAGATATTTTGCCACAACGTCCATTGACTCATGATTTAATGAAAACAATGTTGGAAGCTTATGAGGTTAAGCTTAAAAAAGTTATCATCAACAAGTTTGACCAAGGTATTTTTTATGCCATGTTGATTACCGAAAAAGATGGCATTGAAAAAGCTATAGATTCCCGCACTTCTGATGCTGTTGCGCTTGCCGTTCGATTTGAAACACCAGTTTTCTGTGAAAGCGATATTCTTGAAGAAGCCGGGATCTTTCTCCCCGGCGAATCTGCTCGTCAAAAAGAAAAAGAAAAAATAGAACAACAGATTTCCGAAGACCTGGAAAAAATCTTGGAAAAAATAGACGAAATTCTAGAACCTGAATTTGATTTTGATGAGGATGTTAAAAGTGATGAGGTCGAACTAAGTGAACTGGAAGAAATTACGATAGCATTATTCGGTAAAAGAATAGTTAAATATTCAAAAAAAGAAATCGAAGAAATGTTACAAACTGCCATAGAAGAAGAAATGTACGAACGTGCCGGTATGCTGAAACGGTTCTTAGAACTCTCTTTTGATAAAAAATAATTGTGGTTAAATTATTATGAACAGCCTGCAATTACTTTCCGGACAAAAAGACATTTCTCTCAACGAAATTACCGGACAACTAAAAAAAGATTTGAAATTGGCAGGTATTGATGCCGGTTATTTTGAACAAATAGAAACCGGTGAAGCCTTGCTGGAAAAATTGCAATATTTCATTCAAGATATTGTATCATACCATCCTGCTGATTTTGACCGCTTTATGTATCGCATTGATGTGCCCGAAAAAGAATTTTCAAAAATATTAACGACAGACTTTGAAGCTCTTGTTGAAAATATGGTTTTTCTTGTTCTAAAACGCGAAATACAAAAAATCATTTTCCGCAAACAATTCGGACAATAAAAAAGCCCGGAAATTCCGGGCTGAAATTATTTTTTCTTACAGTTAATTACTTTCCGAATTTGGAAACAAATTCTTCATATTTGTTTCCCAAAATTCCTTTCATAAAAGTTTGGTATCCGGAACCTCTTTCTGCGTCCTTTTCAACTTCACTGATAACTTGACTTAAAGTTTTGCCTGCTGTTTGTCCTTTGGTTTCGGCCAAAATAATTCTTTTGTGGATAGCACGAGCTTTATAAAGGTTTTGCGTGTAAACCTTATCAGCAGTTGATTGATTCAAATCCAATGCAGATTGAATCATTTCAGTTTGTTTTTTGGCATAATCTTCCACATTAAACTTTTGTGACATTGTTTGACTGTAACCGGTCAATGCAATTAAAAGTATAGCGATGCTTAAAAATTTTTTCATAATTTCGTCTTTTTATAAACTTTATGATGCAATTTTATGAAAAAATTTTAACATACACAAACAAAAAAAGTTTTACTTGGTTGTTTTAAGTTTTTTTTGTGAAGTTTTTAAATTACCTAAGTTTAATCTCACTTATTCAACTGTAAGTTTTGTTACAATTTTAACGTCCAAAGTAAAAAAATTTGACGAAATATTAAAGGTTACACCGGATAATTTGTCACAAAATTATACCCACACATAGCATTTGACCTACCTGAAAAAGCAGGAAATAACAAGTTAACTAACTGAAAGCCAGTTTCGTAAGTTTATTTTATACGTCTTATAATAAAATTCTATTAAAAGCGTTTACATTTAATATAAAATAATCTAAATTTGAATTATCAATCTATTACAAACAATTAAATCTTAAACTATGAAAAAAGTAAGTTTTACTAAAGTTGCCTTTATGGCATTTTTATTAACGGGATTTGTATTCTTGTCTTCATGTGGAGGCGATGACAATGCAAAAAAAGAAGCAACAACCGAACAAGCCGAAAAACCGGCTGAAAAAGCTACAGAACAAGAAGCTGAAAAACCCGCCGAAAAAACTGAAGCAAAAAAAGCTGACTATTTTGCTGAAATGGACACCGACAATGACGGAAAAGTCAGTAAAGAAGAATTTGCCGGTCACACTAAAGGCGAATTTGAAAAAAAAGACGCTAACAAAGACGGTAAATTGTCAAAAGACGAATGTAAAATGGCTGAAAAATTTGACACTAACAAAGACGGTGGTGTTGATCCGGACGAATTTGTTAAAGGTCACGAAGCTATGTTTGGTAAAATTGATACCGACAAAGACGGTTTCGCTACAAAAGAAGAATTTAAAGCCTTTAAAGCTTCTATGAAAAAAGAAGGTAAATGCGGTGAAGGTAAAGCTAACGAAGCCAAAAAAGGCAAATGTGGCGATGGCAAATGTGGTAAATAATTTTTATTCCGCATATAACAAAAACCACCTGCCAAAAACAGGTGGTTTTTTTATTAAATTTGCGTAGATGAACAAACCGGTATTCAATAGGAGACACTTTATCAAAAGTATTGGCGCTACTGCCATTCTTTTGCAAATTCCTTTTTGGCAAAGTTGCAGTCAACCGGAACCGGTTTTCAAAGGTGTTCTCCCCGAAGAACAACAAAAAATTTTACATTCGGTATTAAAACATCTTTTTCCTAAAACTAATCTAAGTCCCGATATAGAGCAACTGCATACCGAAAATCATATAAATGCTTATTTGACCGATCCTCTCATTGACCCGGACGAACAAAAATATATCATTAACGGTATTCAATGGCTGGACGAAACAGCACACGAACTTTACAAAACCGGTTTTGTGTCATTAAATCATTCACAGCAAATCAAAACCCTGGAAAATATTTTACAATCCTCTTGGGGCGAATCGTGGTTGTCGAGATTATTGACCTTGACTTTTGAATCTTTATTATTAGACCCCATTTACCAAATCAATACCGGTGAAGCCGGATGGCAATGGTTACATCATCAACCCGGACTGCCCCGCCCTAAATCCGGTATAGCTTATCCCGAAATTTTAAATCGTAAAAAAGAACAAGTCGCTATCACAGATTTGACACAATTATAATAATGACAAAAGACAAAACATACGACATTTGCGTAGTTGGTAGCGGTGCCGGTGCCGGACCGGTTATTTACGAATTGTCCAAAGCCGGTTACAAAGTCATCGTCTTGGAAAAGGGTCCTTGGTATCGCACCAAAGATTTCAGTAAAGACGAAATGGTGGCAACGCGCCGTAGTGTTTACACGCCCAACCTCAAAGATGAGCCGCAAGTAATAGAAGACCTGAACGAAAACGGTGAATGGGAAGCTAAATCCACTTATGAAACCGGTCGCGACTTTTGGAATGGCAATTGTGTCGGTGGGTCGTCTAATTTTATGAGTGGTTATTTTGCACGGCTCAAACCGGTAGATTTTAAACTGCTATCCACTTACGGTGACATTCCCGGAGCCAACCTCGCCGACTGGCCTATCTCCTACGACGACTTGGAACCCTACTACGAAAAAGTCGAACGTTTGGTAGGCATATCAGGCAAAGTGGTGCCTCACAAATTTATGTCACCGCGCTCAACTCCTGATTACCCTTATCCGCCTTTGGCAGAAAATATTGTGTCGTCATGGATTGATGAAGCGACTGCCAAACTTAACATTCAAAGTATTCCGTTGGCAAGA
>JALVLX010000019.1 GCA_027032855.1 Flavobacteriales bacterium
ACAATTATAAACATCGGACGAACATCCGACATCGGACATCAATTAACCAGATAACCAAATAACCAAATAACCAAAAAAAAATTAGAAATTAGATTTTAGAAATTAGAAGTATTTTTACAATTATAAACATCGGACGAACATCCGACATCGGACATCAATTAACCAGATAACCAAATAACCAAATAACCAAATAACCAAATAACCATATCACCAAATAACCAATAAACAATGAAAGAATTAAAATTAATTAGCATATCAGGAAAAAGTGGCTTATTCAAACTTTTAACAACTACAAAATCAGGTATCATTGCCGAATCATTAATAGATAAAAAACGCGCTATGACTTCATTTACCAATGTATCTGCTTTAGATGAGATAGCCATTTATTCTATCGATGATGAAATTCCATTGTGGCAAGTATTCAAAAAAATTGCCGAAAAAGAAGACTTCAAACCTACTATCAGTCATAAATCAGACAAAAATACTTTGGAAACTTACTTCAAGGAAGTTATGCCTGATTATGATGAAGAACGCGTTTATCCTTCACATATCAAAAAAATTGTTCAATGGTATAACATTTTACAAGAAACCGGTTTTTTGAAAGAATTCTTAGAACAAAAAGAAGCTGAAAATAAAGAAGAAGAGAAAGACGAACAATAAACGTTTTTCAAATCATTATTTCTTTTTATTGTACCGTTTTTTGATACTTTGTTTGACTTGTTCAAACAGATTGGAAATTCTGGCAAATTCACTGTCGCTATGTGCTTTGTATGTCAGGTAAAGACCTAACGGAAGCAGGGCAAATGTTGCAAACCATGCACCTAAATACGGTTGAACGGCTCCTTCTTCTGCCGCGTTTTTGCCCAGCATACTCAGGATATAATAGGTTACAAAAATAACGATACCCAAAACAACGGAAATACCAAAACCGCCTTTTTTGATAATTGCTCCCAAAGGAATACCTACCAAAAACATGATAATGACCATTATGGGATAGGTAAATTTTTCAGAGAAGCTGTATTTATATTTATTGGTAGTCCTGTTTTGGTTTGTAAAATACCGCTCTTTACGCTGACTGAATTGTTCCAAAGCTTCAGCCTTTTGAACAGCACGACTATAAAGATAACCCAAAGCTTTTGTATTATAAAGTGTCGTGTCTTTTAAAATTTCACTTAAAGACTTATAATGTTGAATATCAACATCTTTCACTTGTTTAGACTTTACTTTATTTCGTCTTAAAAGCTCTTCTGAAAAATCTTCTTTTTTTTCAATTGTCTTTATTTTAAGCGTATCAATTTCCTTTTTCAAATCAAGCACATTAAGCATGTGATGTGCCGCAGAAACACTGGTTTTATCCAAATCAACTTTATTGATTGAAGAAATATCTATATTGATAATATGCTCTTTAAAATTGGTTTTCATTGCCGGATAATTTTTTCGCTCGCTTGCTTTTTTTTGTTGGCGCGTCATATCTTCATAAAAAGTACCGTCATATAAAATGAGCTGTATCAATTGATTATCGGGGTCACTCTTAAATAAGCCCCTTTTGGCAATAATAACTTTATCGGGAATACCATTGACTTTTTGGTGGATAATAATATCTTTTAAGCGATTATTATTTTTGCCGTATTTCTTTTTGACATGAATATTGATACCGGCCGGTTTAAAATCATTAAAAACCCCTTCCGTAATAGCTACACTCGGCATTTTCTTTTTAATATTTCGTCGTAAATTGCTGAACTTATAATTACCGTACGGCAAGGCAGTGTTGGCAAAAACAAAAGTACCTATGGCTAACAGAATAATCATGGGGCTGATAGCTTTCATCATGGTTTTGAGCGAAATCCCCATAGATTTCATAGCCGTAAACTCCGATTTTTCCGACATACTGCCAAAACTCATAATGCCACCCAGCAAAATAGAAAGCGGAATGGCATTTAAGACAACATAAGGAGAAATGTACATTAAAAATTTGAAAATAGTCAGCAAGCCTAAGCCTTTACCCGCTAACTCATCAAAATACAACCAAAAAGTTTGCAGAACAAATATGAAGTAAATGATGATAGATCCCGGTAAAAATTTTTTAAAAAAATTACTTAGTATGTAGCGGTAAACTATTTTCAAAATTAATCTAAATCATTTATATAATAATCGGGGTATTTTGATTTGTCAAACTGAAAAAGCTTTGCCGGTAAAACTTTATTGGTTTGAAAACGGGTAATATCCAAATTGATAACAGAACCGTTTTTTTCCATTATAATCGCATTATGAATATTATAAGTTTTCATATCTATACCCAATAAAATATATTTTTCGGAAGAATTAGTGTTTCGTGGAATCAATTTTACATATCTAATAATATGCCCTTTGACATTTTGCTTGATATCCATCTTTTTGGTATAGCCTTTTTTATAAAAACTAAATATTTTATTCGGTGTAAATTCATCTTCGTCTTTGTGACTTGTCACGTTTACTTCTTCATTTTCATTGATGATTTGATAACGTTTTTGTCCGTCAAAGATATCTTCAATTCCCATGTAGCTGGCATGGAACTTATTGCCTTGAATGGTAACATTTCCTTTAGTTTGTTGGGTTACACCGGCTTTCTTGTTTGTCAAGCTGTACTTAAATTCAGCATAAATGTTTTTGTAACCATTGAGTTTTTTGGTTACTTTGTTAAGCAATTTTTCAGCCGCAGGATCATTTTGTGCATTCATCTTTCCTACTGACAAACCTAGTAGAGCAATAATAAAAATAAAGTTTTTCATTTTCAATTCTTATAATTCGTTATTAAAAAATTCATCTAAGGCTATCACATCGGGTATCAAGACTTTACGGGCTTTACTACCTTCAAAAGGACCGATTATCCCGGCTGCCTCCAATTGGTCAATGATACGTCCGGCTCTGTTATAGCCTATTTTGAGTTTTCGTTGCAATAATGATGCCGAACCTTGTTGCGCATTGACAATAATGTAGGCAGCTTCTTTAAACAACTCATCTCTATCTTCAACATTATCATCAAAATTTGTGCCACTGTTTTCATCTTCTACTTCAGGTAACGGAAATGCGGACGCATAACCACGTTGTGCCCCTATAAACTCTGTCAGATTTTCAACTTCAGGCGTATCTATGAAGGCACATTGCAAGCGTACAGGTGTGTTTCCGGTTGCAATCAGCATATCCCCTTTACCTATCAAACGTTCGGCGCCGCCACTATCCAAAATGGTACGCGAATCAATTTTTGACGATACGGCAAAGGCTATTCGTGCAGGGAAATTGGCTTTAATTATACCGGTAATCACATTGACCGACGGACGTTGTGTGGCAACAATCAAATGAATCCCAACCGCACGTGCCAGCTGCGCAATTCTTGCAATGGGTAATTCAATTTCTTTTCCGGCTGTCATCATCAAATCGGCAAACTCGTCAACAACCAAAACAATATATGGTAAATAACGGTGTCCTTTTTCAGGATTTAGTTGCCGTTTTTTAAACTTTGCATTGTATTCTTTAATATTACGAACCATGGCATCTTTTAGCAAATCGTACCTGTCTTCCATTTCTTTGGTCAAAGATGTAAGCGTTCGGACAACTTTTTGCACATCTGTAATAATTGCTTCTTCTTCGTCGGGCAATTTGGCTAAAAAGTGGCGTTCAATCTTATTATATAATGTCAACTCAACTTTTTTGGGGTCAACCAAAACAAATTTCAATTCCGAAGGATGTTTTTTATAGAGCAATGATGCCAATATCGCATTGATACCCACAGATTTACCTTGGCCGGTAGCACCCGCAACCAACAAGTGTGGCATCTTGGCTAAATCAAAAGTATAAGTTTCGTTGGTAATTGTTTTTCCCATCGCCACCGGCAATTCCATATCGGCTTCTTGAAAACGTTTGGATTGAATAACCGAACGCATCGGTACAATTTTACGGATTTTGTTGGGTACTTCAATACCGATAGTACCTTTTCCCGGCATAGGTGCGATAATTCTGATACCTAATGCCGCCAATGATAAAGCAATATCATCTTCCAAATTTTTAATTTTTGAAATACGGACACCTGCTTCGGGAATAATTTCATACAAGGTAACAGACGGTCCGACAACAACTTCAATTTTTGAAATTTTTATTTTAAAATCAAGTAAAGTTTTTACAATCTTATCTTTATTTCTCTTAAGTTCTTTTTCGTTATACGTTATTTCAGTAGCACCGTAATCTTTAAGCAGGTCAAATGTAGGAAATTGATAATCAGACAAATCCAAGCGCGGGTCATAAGGCCCTTGTTGGTCAACCAAATGTTCGGCTTTTTTCACAATTTCTTCATCACCGGCTACTGCTATATGCATTTTGGCATCTTCCGCCGGTTTGTCGGAAGTGTCATTTGTTGACGAACCGGGATTTTCTGAAATTTCAACAACTTCTTCTTCAACAGATTCTTCTTCAACAGGACTTTTAATAATCATATCATCGTCAACATCCATAATACCAACATCATGTGTCTCAATAAGCGGTTTGTCATTCTCAGTATCTTCATCATCTGAAGGGGTTTCTTCTACCGTATCATCTGCCACTTTTTTATAAAAAATATTGTGAAGGAAAGCTTGTATTTTCTCTGCATCTAAACCGGCTTTGATGCTGATGATTGTGAATAAAATAAAAATCATAATGACAATACTGCCCAACTTACCGAAAATTAATGTGAAAAAATGCGCAATTTCTTTTCCGTACAGTCCGGACCAAAGATAATTGGACGGAAAAATCAATGCCAGCATAAACGCCCCTGCATACATATATATAATTGCCCACATCCATCGTTTGGCATGATTGATAAGCGGTTTTTTGGCAATCAGCAACAATCCCGATATTGTAACGGCATAAGGTATCAACAAGGAAAAAATACCAAAGCCCTTAAAAACCAACAAATTACCAAAAAAAGCACCAAGTTTTCCTATCAGGTTATGAGCCGGCTCACCATCCGACGATAAAGTCAAATTACTTTGATCAAATTTCCAATTAAAGAAAAATGAAATAATGGCAAGAGCCAGTAAAAGACTGATAAATATCAAACTTAATCCGGTAATCAAACGATCGCGGTCATTAAGTTGAAATTTATTTTTTTTACTGCTTTTTTTCTTTTTTGATGTTGATTTTTTTGCCATTAATTTTACACTTTTTACAAACTTCAAAAATCGGAATTTTTAGCCGGAATAAAAAATTTATTTTAGTGGTTCGTGTGAGTTTTTTGTTTCTAATAAGTGAAACAAAATTATTTTAGAAATAGTGTATTATTAAAAAATCACCATAACCGGTAACCATGGTGAATATAAATTGTATTTAAGTGAGAAATAATAAATTCAAATTTGAAATCTTTTATTCTTTGATAATTTTTAACACTTGCACTTTACCACTGTTTATATCAGTAATTTTCACAAAAAAAATACCTTTATTTAACTTAAGGGGCTTTAAGTCAAAATATTTGTCATTATTAATATGTTTTCTAAAAAGAGATTGCCCTAAACTATTGATGATTTCCAAGTTAATGTCAGGTTGTAGTATGTTAAATGAAATAACGGTATTTTCGGTAACGGGATTGGGATCAACAGTAAAAATTTGCGTGCTATTATCATCAATCCCTAATTGTGCTTCCGGTTCACATTCAATATTAACAATGGAATTATTAAGTTGTGCCAATATTTGAAAGATATCAACATTTGAATTTACGTTCACAACTCGTTGAAGCGTAGGTGTTTGAGAAGAAGGAAATGACTTATAAACTTCTATAATGTTATTGTTTAATATGGCTAAATCACTATTTGAAATAGGGTCGTGTGCTATGATGTGGTTGATAAAATCTGTTTTATTAAAATTATTCGGTACATTATTGATAGTTAACTCGGCATAATAATAATAAATACCGTTACTATGCTGACAATCGGTTTGTTGACCGGACATTATATTAGCGTATAAGGCAACAAGCAGTAAAAGAACGATTTTTTTCATAATACCTATGGAAATTAATTCTTTTTCAAAATTAAGCAAAATTTTTGAATAAAAAGAAAAATAAACGCAAATCAAATTTTTATTTGTTCAATTTCACTAAAAAAGTGTATTTTTGAAAAAAAAAATAAAATAATAAATTATGGATGGAT
>JALVLX010000020.1 GCA_027032855.1 Flavobacteriales bacterium
ACCAGCAAAATTGGCTCTGCAGAAGACTTATTTCACTTGCAAACCAAAGGTTTCCGCGGCGAAGCTCTGGCATCTATTGCTGCCGTAGCACATGTAGAGATGAAAACCAAAACCGAAGATGCCGAGCTGGGTACATATATCAAAATTGAAGGTAGTCAAGTGGTCAAACAAGAACCGGTTGCTACACCGAAAGGCACTTCCATAGCCGTTAAAAATCTGTTTTTCAACATACCGGCACGACGTAAGTTTTTAAAATCCGTGCAAGTGGAAATGCGACATATCAACGATGAGTTTTTTCGCTTGGCATTGGCACACCCCAATATTGCTTTTAGCCTGATACACAACGGCAACACCGTATATCACTTGCCAAAATCCAAACTCTTGCAACGTATCAGCAATTTGTTTGGCAGCAAAATGCAAGAAAAATTAGTGCCTATAGAAGAAAACACCGATTACATTAAAATTTACGGTTTTACAGGCAAACCGGAATTTGTCAAACTCAAACGTGGCGAACAATTTTTCTTTGTCAACAACCGCTTTATCAAGAGCCCTTACCTCAATCATGCTGTTTTAACTGCTTACGAAGGTTTGATTAAAGACAAAGCCTATCCGTCTTATTTTATTTATTTTGAAATTGACCCGAAACACATAGACGTCAACATCCACCCGACAAAAACAGAAATAAAATTTGATGACGAACAAACGGTGTATGCTATTTTAAAAGTAGCGGTTAAACACAGTTTGGGGCAATTTAACCTGTCACCGTCCATGGATTTTGACAGTCGCCCCGATTTAGAAATTCCTTACGAATACCGTAAAAAACCGCCGGTCAATCCGCAAATTAATGTAGATCCGGACTTTAATCCGTTTAAAGAAGACGAGTTTGGACAACCGGCAAAAGTGTCGCCTCTTAAAATGTCCAAAAAATTGGCTTATTTTGAAAGTTTGATGCACGAAACCGCTCAAACAGCCGATGAACTCACTAAAGAGAATACGCTAGATAATGATACAGGCTTTATGCAGTTGGAAAGCCAACTCAACTTAATGAGTTTTCAGCTCAAAAATAAATATATTGTTACCAATAGAGATGACCGGTTGCTGTTGGTACATCAAAACCGCGCGCATATTAATGTCTTGTATCACAATTTGTTAGAGCAAATTCAAAAAGAAACTTTACCGTCACAGCAATTGATTTTTCCGGTAGAATTACAACTCAATCCCGATGAAATTTCCTACTTACAAGAACATCAGGACAAAATTACGCAAATGGGTTTTGATTTAATATTTAATGAAGAAAGCGTTTTGGTTAACGGTGTACCATTGCAGTTACAAACCCAAGCAGTTACCAATATTTTTCAAGAAATTTTAGAAAAATTACGCTATGAAAACCCTGAAAAAATTTCAAACATTGAAGAACGCTTAGCATTGATAATAGCAGAGCAATCAGCTGTTAAAACCGGACAAAAACTAACCGAAACCGAACAGCAAAATTTGCTAAGAGATTTGTTTAATTTGCCACATCCGTTGTTTACACCTGCCGGCAAAAAAGTTTTTGTCAGTATGGAAACGGATAGCATCGACCAAAAATTTGATTTGTAACGGTACTTTCAACTTAGGTCACTGAGCCTGCCGAAGTGTAACTTTCAACTTTCAACTCAAATAAAATGAAAGACGCCCAAAATATCATCAACGACATCAAAAAAGGAAACATAAAACCCATCTATTTTTTAGCCGGTGAAGAAACTTTTTTTATCGATCAAATCAATGATTATATCGAAAAAAATTTACTTCCCGAAGAAGCCAAAGGTTTTGATCAAACGGTTCATTACGGATTGGAAGTTAATTTACCCGATTTGCTGGTGCAAGCCCGCCAATTTCCGATGATAGGTGAGCGGCAACTGATTATCATCAAAGAAGCGCAACATTTATTTAAAAAGAAAGCCGACAACGAAGCGCTTGAAAATTACTTACAGCAACCATCAGATACAACCGTTTTGGTTTTTAATTACAAATACAAAAAACTCGATAA
>JALVLX010000021.1 GCA_027032855.1 Flavobacteriales bacterium
AAAGTACCAAGTGACAAAGTGGAAAGTTTTTTAGTGGAAAGTACCAAGCGAAAAAGCGATAAAGTTCGAAGTGCGACATCGGTCATTTCGATACAATCCCGATTCATCGGGATCACTCAATGACCTTTCTATAGGAGCAGAAATAAAGGTGGCTGAGTACGACGACTCAAAGGTGACTGAGTGCTGTGAGCGTAGCGAACAGTGTACCGAAGTCACCGAAGCGCCGACATCAAATAACCAATAATAAAAATCAGATTTTAGATTTTAGAAATTAGATTTAACATCCGACATCGGACATCGGACACCCGACATCAAATAACCGATTAACCAAATAACCAGTTAACCAAATCATCAATTAATCGTATATTTGCTAAATAATTAGCTGTAAAATGGAAATAAACATTATAATAATTATCGCTTTATTATTGCTGTCGGCTTTTTTCTCGGGTATGGAAATTGCTTTTGTCAGTGCCAACCGGGTGCAATTGGCTTTGGACAAAAAAGATGAAGGTATCATAGGGCGTATTTTGCAAAAATTAACTCAAAAACCTTCTAATTTTATTACTACCATGCTGGTGGGCAACAACGTGGCGTTGGTGATTTACGGTTTTTTTACCGGTGATTTGATTGTTAAATACTTGAAACATTTTTGGCCGGACATCAGTAGTTTCAACGAACTGTTTTTTCAAACCTTAATTTCAACTTTAATCATTTTGTTTACGGCAGAGTTTTTGCCCAAAGTCGTTTTTCAGCTATACCCTAATAATCTGCTACGTTTTTTCTCCATACCTGCTTACATCATTTATGTAATTTTTTGGCCGGTAACCCAATTTATTTTACGCCTATCAGATTTGATATTGAAAATATTTTTTAAAACCAAAACCGACGATGTGCAAGATGCGGTAACGCGGGTGGAATTAGCCAAATTTATTTCGCAAAAGTTGCAACATGCCGAAGCGCAACAAGGCGAAACGGATAAAGAATTGGAAATCCTCAATAACGCCCTCGATTTTGTTGACGTCAAAGCCCGTGAGGTAATGATACCACGTACTGAAATTATTGCGCTTGAAGACAATGCATCTATTGACGAACTCCGCAATACTTTTGTTGATTCCGGATTGTCAAAAATCATTGTTTATCATGACAATATTGATGACATTATAGGTTATGTACACTCCTTTGATTTGTTTCAAAAACCCAAGCGGATTAAATCAATTATACGAGAAGTGCTGTTTGTGCCGGAAACCATTTCGATACACGAATTGCTAAAGTTGATGACTAAAAAGAAAAAAGGTATTGCTATAGTTTTAGATGAATACGGCGGGACGTCAGGTTTGATAACTTTGGAGGATATCATTGAAGAAATTTTTGGTGAAATAGAAGATGAACACGACAAAAATGAGCTTTTTGAAAAGCAGATTGACGAACGGACTTTTATTTTGTCCGGACGTCATGAAATAGAGGATTTGAACAAAAAATATAATCTCGGTATTCCAGAAGATGAAACCTATGAAACTTTGGGAGGTTACATTCTATCTAAGATAGGCGAAATTCCCGAAGAGAATGACGAGTTTGATATCGATGACAAATTCCACATTAAAATTAATAAAGCCAACCAAAAGCAAATACAAAAAGTGGTATTGACCAAGCTTGATGTTGAGGATTTTGATTAATTGAAAATTAGATTTTTGCTCCTATGTCCCGACGTATGTCTGGCGCACTCAGCGACCTGCTTTTTATTTTCTCAAAAACACTTGTTACTCGCTACTGTCAGACGAAATATATTTCGTTTCTGCAAACTTTTAACAGTGCAGACGCACCATATATATTATTTGAAAATTTCATAAAATGATATTTTAATCAAATTGTTTTGACTTGCAAATTTCTTAATATCAGCTCTGTAGGAGCGTACCGTTTGTGACAAGAAAAGTTAATGAAAACAAATAGCTCAGTAGGAGCGACCTATAACGTTGCATTATTGGTAATTTTATTAGGTCGCCCCGATGGGGCTTTTTTGTATTGTGATGCATTATATTCTACAAACAGGATGCCCCTACGGGGCTAAAAGAAATATTTTATTTTTTTTAGTGCGTTTGCCCTGAAACTTTTAACTTTCAACTTTCAACTTTCAACTACTTATTTGTATCTTTGTAAGATGAATTTTGATTCGGTTATAGGACAAGGATTTTTAAAAGATTATTTTCAAAAAGCAATCTCAAGCGGTCGAGTCCCCCACACGCAACTGTTTGTAGGCGAAGAGGGTACGGGCACATTACCTATGGCGTTAGCCTTTGCCAACAGGTTGCTTTGCGGGGACAATATAAACTGTCAAAACAAAGTCAATAAACTCATTCACCCCGATTTACATTTTGTGTATCCTACCGTTACAGCTGCCGGTATCAAAAAACCGGATAGTGAGAGTTTTTTGCCCCGTTGGCGGGAATTTTTAGCTGAAAATCCTTATGCCGGCTTGTATGATTGGATGCAATTTTTAGATGCACCCAACAAGCAAGGTGCCATACGTGTGGCAGATGCCGAACAAATCATTAAAAAAGTGTCGGTAAAGTCTTATGAAGCTGACTACAAGGTATTTATCATTTGGATGGTGGAGAAAATGAATAATGAAACGGCAAACAAATTGCTTAAAATTTTGGAAGAACCGCCGGAAGACACAAAGTTTATTTTGATAGCAGAACGAACGGATAATATTTTATCTACCATCATCAGTCGCTGTCAGGTACATCAATTTAATCTGATACCCATTGAAGTAATCAAAAAAGAATTGACCGACCGGTTTGACATAAAACCTGAAGAGGCAGTGAAGATTGCCCACCAAGCCAACGGCAATTGGCAAAAAGCTTTGCAGTTGGCGCAAGATCAAAATACGGATGATGATTTTCAAAAATTTTTTATAGAATGGGTGCGTGTGGCTTTTATGGCATATAAAGACAAACAGGCCATTAATAAGTTGATAGCTTGGTCAGAAAATGTAGCAAGTTTGGGCAAGGAATCCCAAAAGCAGTTTTTGGAATTTGCCTTGGAAACTTTTCGGCAGGCTTTGATGATCAATTATCAAAACCCATCGCTGGCGTATTATGATTTTAGTCGTAACAGGTTTGATTTGAATAAATTAGCACCATTTATTCATTCTACGAATATTCAGGGAATATATAAGGCACTTACAGATGCCATTTTTCATCTAGAAAGAAATGCAAATTCTAAAATTATTTTTTTAGAATTATCTGTAAATTTAACTAAATTTATGCATAAAAAAGAAATAATCTTGTAATAGATTTGCAATAATTGTATATTTGTAAATTTAAAGGAAATATTACAACTATGAAAAAAGTATTTTTGATTTTATTGATAATGATTGGGTTACAATCTTTTTCACAATTTGGTTATAAAAAGTTTTATATGACAGGCGGTATTACGGGACAGTATTTAACGAGTTCAAAATATACAGGTTATGATATAAATTTGACTTTTATACCACGTTATAATTTTTACGAGATAAGTCATGAAGCGACTTTTTCTATTGAAGCGCGTCCGCAAATTGGTGTTGGGTTTAGAAATTGGTATGTCGATAATGGGCGCCATTTGATTTTTCCTATGAGATTAAGTTATTCGCTACCGGTATTGGTTAATTTTCATTTTGGTTTAAGCTCGGAAGAAAATTCCCAATATTTGTATGGATTTTATGTTGGAGGTGGTTATAATTATAGCAACGTCATTTCAAAAGACCCACCGTATGAACCAATATATGGTTATGTCATTGATGCCGGTGTGCATTTTGACAGTGCGCCCATATCCCATTTGAGTTTTATGTACACAATTGGGCATAACGGTGATAAGATTTACAGCTTTGGATTTCTTTACGATTTTTAATCCTCTTCTTTATACCAAGAGGCATATTTGATATAACTGTCAGCAATTCGATTGATTTCTCCTTGGACCAGTTCGGGACTGATATCTTTAATTTTAACTGCCGGAATACCGGCATAGACACTACCGCTTTCTACAACAGTTCCTTTGGTAACAACCGAACCTGCCGCTATGATAGCATTGGATTCTATAACGACATGATCCAAAATAACGGCATTCATTCCAATTAGGACATTATCTTTTATGGTACAACCGTGTACTGTAGCGTTGTGAGCAATAGACACATTATTTCCGATATTGGTAGCGGCTTTTTTGTACGTACCGTGTATTACCACACCATCTTGGATATTGACTTTATTCCCGATTCTAATGTAATTAACATCGCCGCGGACTACGGCACCAAACCAAATACTGCAATGGTCGCCGGCAATAACATCGCCTATTATTGCGGCATTGTCCGCTAAAAAAGAATTTTTGCCAAATTGGGGTTTTTTACCTAAAACTTCTTTAATAATTGCCATTTTTCCAACTATTTTATTCAAAAAAATCTTTGAGTGCTTTATCCCATTTTCGGGGTTTATAGTCAAAAAGTTTTTTGATTTTCTTTTTTGACAAGACAGAATAAGCCGGTCGTTTGACATGACTTTCAAAACGAGCGCTGTCAATCGGTTTAATTTTTTTGTTGATACCGGCCATTGATAGTATTTTTTGACCGAATTCATACCAAGTAGCCTTAGCTTCGTTGCTGAAATGGTATATGCCGTAATAATTTTTTTTTGGATTATCTTCAATTGTTCGTACCAAAAACAACAAAAAGTTAATTAAGTCGGGCGCATAAGTAGGCGTACCGGTTTGGTCGTTTACGAGTTTTAATTTTCTTTTAGATTTGGATAATTCCAAAATTGTTTTCACAAAATTTTTATTAAACTTTGAATACAACCAAGAAGTTCGAACAATCATATATTTTTTCAATTGCATTTGAATAATATGTTCTCCTACCAGCTTGGAAACACCGTAAAAATTTAACGGATTTACTTTGTCATCTTCCCGGTAAGGCTTTCTTTTTTTACCGTCAAACACATAATCCGTTGAGATGTGTACCAAAGTAAAATTATATTTTTTTGCCTGTTTTATAAGGTTTGATACGCCTCCAACATTTACATCAATTACGGCATCTTGGTCTGTCTCGGCTTGATTAACATTGGTGTAAGCGGCAAAGTTAAAGCAGTAGTCAAATTTATTTTTTTTAAAAAATTGTTTGACGGCTTTTCTGTCGGAAATATCTAAGGTTTTTTTGTCGGTAAAGCTAAAGTCCATGTCTTTTTGAGGCAACATGGTTTTCAGGGTTTTACCCAATTGACTTTTTCCTCCTGTTACTAAAATTTTAATTTTATTCTTGCTCATTAGTTTGATAATTTAGACAGATTACAGATTGCTCAAATCTTTTAATAAAGGTAAATTTTGGTCTTTTTCAGATAAAATAATTTGTGACAAATCATATTGCCAATCGACATTCAGGTCGGGGTCGTCAAAACGTATGCCTGCTTCACTTTGTGGATGGTAAATATTGTCAATTTTATAGTAAAACAAGGTATCGTTTTTCAGACTTAAATAGGCGTGTGCAAAACCGCGTGGAATAAACAGTTGTTTTTTGTTTTCGGCGCTTAATATGATTGAAAAATAACGTCCGAATGTTTTGGAATTTTTTCGTAAATCTACTACTACATCTAAAACAGCTCCATTAAGTACGCTGACCAATTTGGTTTGTGCATAAGGCGCTTTTTGAAAATGAAATCCTCTTAAAACGCCTTTTTTAGATTTGGCCAAATTGTCTTGAATGAACCGGATATTTTGTTTGGTTTGTTCTTCAAAGACTTTTTGGTTAAAAAATTCATAGAAAAAGCCTCTTTCATCATTGTAAACAGCCGGTTCAATGACGTATAAATCTTCTATGAAAGTTGGTTGCACAATCATTGCTTGTTGCTGTTTTTTAATTGTTGATATTTGTTCAGATAAGCATTGAAATCTTTAAGCAACACAAGCATGAGGGCTAACAAAAATCCGATAAGGGTAAATTTAAAATGCTTATTGTCCAACAAGGAGGTTTCTTTAATACCATAGTGGGGAAAACTGTTTAAAATAACGACAGCGTTATCAGATTTGTTAATTTCCTCAATGGTTTTTTTCAGGTTTTTCAAAGCTTCTTTTCTTTCGGCAAACAAGTTGTAGGCTTCTTCAGAACTACC
>JALVLX010000022.1 GCA_027032855.1 Flavobacteriales bacterium
GTTATTTGGTTATCTGGTTATTTGGTTATCTGGTTATTTGGTTATCTGGTTATTTGGTTATCTGGTTATTTGGTTATCTGGTTATCTGGTTATTTGGTTATTTGGTTATTTGGTTAATTGATGTCGGATGACCCGATGACCGATGTCGGGTGTCCGATGTCAGATGTTCGATGTCAAGTGTCGGGTGTAGGAAGTCCGATGTCGCACTTTCCACTATTTCGCTTGGCACTTACAACTTTCAACTAATATTAATCAACATTATCTTCAAAAAATGAATTTTTCTCATTCAATCTCAAATTTCCTTCCGAATCAATTTCTATTTTGTGTACTTCTTCAGACGATTTAGGTGTTAAATCAACCTCAATTCCCTTTTTTTTAAAAGCAGGAATTTCTTGCTCTTCTTCAATATTAAGGTTGGTGGTGTATTCTTTTAATTGATTTTTACGTTTTTTACGCAACTTTAAAGCAATTTCAATTGGCAATTCAGTTAAATCTTCAATGTCATCAAAATTTTCTTTTGGTTTTTCATCTTCAAAATTGAATAGTAAAGGTTGTTCAATTTTTTTCTCTTCTACAATTCTCGAAGCTAATTTTTCTTCTTCCTTTTCCTTTGCTTCAAGGTCTTCCTGTATTGCGGATACGTTATCTTTATTTGCTTCCGGATTTTTGGTTTCAATTTTAAAATCAAAAGCGAATTGGGTATTGCCATACTCATCTTTTTCTTCAATAATTTCCGGCTCCTGATTTATTTCCGGTTCGTACAAATTAATTTGTTCTTCTTCGGGAATAGTGGCAATATACTCTTCAGGTTTGATATCCGTAATATTTTCATTTTTCAATACGTGAACAATTTTATCAGGTTCAGCATTCGAAATTAAATCTTGTTGATTTTTGTTAAAACCTGTAGCAACAATTGTAACCGAAATGGCATCTCCCAAGTTTTCATCCTCACCAATACCCATGATTACATCAGCATTGTTACCGGCTTCGTTTTGGATAAAGTCATTGATTTCGCCAATTTCGTCTATTGTGATTTCTTTATTGCCGGATTGAATTAACAGTAACACATTTTTGGCACCGGTAATTTTGTTATCGTTTAACAACGGCGAATCCAAAGCTTTCATTATGACCTCTTTACTTCTGTCTTCACCTGTAGCTTTTGCCGATCCCATGATAGCGGTACCGCTGTCTTGCAACACTGTATTAACGTCTTTAAAATCGATATTGACCGTATAATTTTTAGTAATAACCTCTGCAATACTTGAAGCGGCGGATGCCAAGACTTCGTCTGATTTTGCAAAAGCTTCCTTGTAGGTCAGGTTGCCGTATATTTCACGCAATTTGTTGTTGTTGATGATAATAAGCGAGTCAACATATTCACGCAAATTTTCAATACCTTTTTGGGCAAAAGTATTTCGTTTTTTGCCTTCATAACTAAAAGGGCTGGTGACGATACCAACGGTTAAAATTCCCATTTCACGAGCCAGTTTGGCAATAATCGGTGCGGCTCCGGTTCCGGTTCCGCCTCCCATACCGGCAGTGATAAATACCATTTTGGTGTTGTTGCCCAAAACTTTTTTGATGGCAGCCAAATCTTCAATAGCCGCTTTTTCACCAATCTCGGGATTGGCACCGGCGCCTAATCCTTCAGTCAAGGTTTTGCCGATTTGAATTTTGATAGGTACAGGACTTTTTGACAAGTCTTGAGAATCGGTATTAATGATTACAAAATCTACATCTTTGATTCCTTTTTGATACATGTAATTTACGGCATTACCACCGCCACCGCCTACGCCGATGACTTTGATGACGTTTGATTTGTTTTTTTCTAAGTCAAATTCCAAGTTGAGATTATATTTAAATTCGTTCATGATACTTTTTTTATTTATTTAATGTAAGGATGATACTTTAGTTATGCTAAAAAACTGTCTATTCTAATTTTTTCAAGAATTCTTTGATAGCTTTTTGAAACCACGATAAACGTTTTTTATGTAATTCTTCCTTTTTTTCTTTTGCTGCCTGATTTTCTATGTCTGATTCTTCTTCTGCTTCTGATTCATCAGCTTCTTTATGTTCATCAGGTGCTTGATATAATGTGCTGTCATTATTAATTTCTTCTTCATATTCATAGAATTCATAGTTTTTCTTATCGGTTAAGCCTTTCATCAATAAACCTACCGCTGTAGCATAAATAGGGCTAATCAAGTCACTTTCAGTACCGCCGGCAAGGTGTTGCAAAGGCTTTCCAACCCGGGTATATAAGCCTGTGATTAAATTGACCAACTGGGGCAAGTGTTTCAATTCAGAACCACCTCCCGTCAAAACAATACCTCCCAACAAAACCGGATCGTTGCTGATTTCTTGATAGCGTTTGATTTCAACATCAACCAATTTGATGATTTCTTCAACACGTGCTTTGATAATTCTTGAAATATTTTTTAAACTGATTTCAGCCGGAGGTCTTCCCGGTAAGCCTTCTATAGCTACGACTTCAGTATCACTGTTTTCGGCAGGCCATGCCGAGCCGAATTTTACTTTTATAATTTCTGCATTGCGTTCCAAAACATGAATGCCGTTTGCCAAATCTTTAGTTATAATGTTACCACCGGCAGGAATAATGGCTGTGTGACGTATGATATTTTTTTTGAAAATAGCTATGTCTGTAGTACCACCACCTATGTCAACCAATACCGTTCCGCCTTCTTTTTCTTCATCAACTAAAACCGATTCTGCTGAGGCTAACGGCTCTAAAGTGATATCCGCTACTTCCAAATTAGCCATTTTTACACAACGAACGAGGTTTTGAATTGACGCTACTTTACCAACAACAACATGAAAATTTGCTTCTAAACGTGTTCCGGCCATGCCTATTGGCATTTCGGGAATATTGCCTTCTTCGTCAACTTTAAATTCTTGTGGCAGTGCATGAATGATTTCTTCACCGGGATTGACATTGATACGTTTGACTTGATTGATCAATTTTTCAATTTCTTCAAATGTGATGATATCTTGCGGATTTTCGCGCATGATGTATTCGCTGGTTTGAATACTGCGGATATGTTGTCCGGCAATACCAACCACTACTTTTTTGATGCGAATTTTCGCATTGTATTCGGCTTTTTTTACAGCTTCCGTTATAGCTTTTACGGTTTCGGTCAAATTTATGACGACACCGTTTTTTACGCCTTTTGTGTTTTCGGCTTTGCCGTAGCCCAATACTTCTACTTTACCAAATTGGTTTTTACGTCCTACGATTGCAACGACTTTTGTTGTCCCAATATCCAAGCCTACGACTTCAATACGTTCGTCTTGGTCTCTAAATGTGGGTTGGTCCGGTTGATACCCCATGTTGTTGGTTTGATTTGTTGTGCTCATAACTATAGATTTTACGGTTTTTTATTTACAAACGGCTTGATTTTCAAATTGTAAATCAATGTACCGGTATTTATTTGTTAATTTTTCTTTGACCAAATAGGTGTATATGGCTTTTAATTTATATAATTGCTCTTTGATTTTTTCATTCAAATTGATATTGATTTCTGCTGTAAGTTCGTCTGTTTTTAACCAAATATTTTGATTGTTTATATGTATTTCCGATATAATGTCATTCTGAAATTTGTCCTTGTGAATTTCTTTTATTAGATTGACCAATTTATCTTTCTGATTGGCATTGACATTACCGTATATCAAGATTGCTTTTTCAGTATAATGTTTTGACAAAGGTTTTTTATGACCTTCTTTATCCAGATAATATGATTTATCCCCAAAGATTCTGGCAATCGGTTTGTATTGCTCTACTTCAGCAACCAGATGACCATTCAAATCTTTATAAACTTCTGCATTACTGATATAACCGTTTTGTTCAAGCATTTGCTCCAAGCTATTGACATTGATGTTTTTTGAAATATTATTTTCCGCTTTAATTAATTTTGCAATTTCCTCCGGCATGATAAACGTCTTTTCCATAGGGTAAATATGCACCTGGACAGCTGTTATTTTCTCATTATCATTTAATCTGTTAAAATAGCTCCCCAATACAATAGTCATTAGTACCATTGCAATGATTACGATATACGGTATTGAGGATTTTATTTTCATTTTTTTGGTTTTCTGGTTATTTGGTATTATCTGTTTAATAACGGATGTCCGGTGTTATACTTCGCATTACCGCTTAGCACTTTCCACTTTCAATTCACTAATTATATCATCTACAATTTCTTCTGTTGCATTTGGCATTGCCAACTCTTTTATATTTTTACTTAATGTTTCTGCTTTTTGGTTGTTTTCAAAAATGTCACTTACAATTTGCCACAAATCCTGCTTCAACTTTTTCTCGGGCAACAATACGGCTGCATTGTTTTCGGCCAAGGCTTTGGCATTTTTGGTTTGATGGTCTTCAGCTACATATGGTGAAGGCACCAAAATCACCGGTTTGCCTATGAGGGTCAATTCCGAAATGGTACCGGCACCGGCTCTTGAAATGATCAAATCGGTGGCAGTGTAGGCATCGGGCATGTTGCTGATGAAGGGTACTACCTTGACTTGCTTATCCGTCAGATGTTTGTAGTTCTCATAATCATTTTTACCTGTTTGCCAAATGATTTGATAACCATTTTCTTTGATTTTGTCCAAGATGTTCAAAATACCTTCATTGAGCGGATGAGCGCCCAAACTGCCTCCAATAGACAGAATTGTTTTTTTGCCGGGCAACAAATCGAATTTTTTTAGCGCATCATACTTATCAATATTCAAATTGCCGAATTCTTTACGCACCGGATTGCCGGTTTTTATTATTTTTTTTGCGTCAAAAAATCTTTCCAAGTTGTCGTAAGCTGTATATATTTTGCGAACTTTCTTTGAGAGCAATTTGTTGGTAATACCCGGAAATGAATTTTGTTCTTGGATAAATGTCGGGATACCTGACATTTGAGCTACAAATAATACCGGTCCGCTGGCAAAACCTCCGGTTCCGACGACAACATCAGGTTTGAATTGTTTGATGATTTTGCGGGCTTTCCAAAGACTTGAAATAATCTGCATTAGAACACCAAAGTTTTTCCAAGGTTTTTTTCTATTGAATCCCGAAATGTCCAATCCTTCAATCGGATAACCGTTGGCGGGAACTTTTTCCATTTCCATGCGTCCTTTGGCACCTACAAACAATATGTCGGCATCTGGGAAACGTCTTTTGATTTCATTGGCAATAGACAAAGCAGGAAAAATATGCCCACCGGTTCCCCCACCGCTTATAATTGCTCTAATATGTTTTTGTTGCTTTGTCATATATTATTCTGTTACAAATTCTTCTAAATCTTTTTTTTCTTCTTCTTCTGTTATACGGCTGACGCTTAAGATGATGCCGATTGCAAAACAACTCATCCAAATGGCTGTTCCTCCCGAACTCAGTAGGGGTAAGGGTTGCCCTGTAACTGGAAATATACCAACGGCAACTGCCATGTTTGAGAATGCTTGTACAATGATTGGCAAGCCGACTGCCAATACCAACAATTGATAATATTTGTTTTTAGCTTTTTTGGCTATGAAAAACATGCGTAATCCCAAAAACAAATAAATAAATAAGATAACCAAACCACCGGTCAAACTGTATTCTTCAATGATAATGGCATAGATGAAGTCAGAGACCGATTGGGGTAAAAAATTCTTCTGAACACTTTTGCCCGGTCTGAATCCGAACAATCCGCCCTTAGCTATCGCTATTTTTGCTTGGGTTCGTTGGTAATTTTTGTCATCAAGTCTGACCGTATTCTCATCTTTCTTTACATCACTGAAATAACTTTCAATACGACTTTGCCATGTGTCCAAGCGATTTGAAAAACGGTTCGGAAAAGCTTTTAATACCAATACGATTAACAAAACGCCGATAAAACTAATTCCAAATATTTTGAATAAATCCTTATACGGATAGCCGGCTATGAAACTAATCAATACTACCATTGAAAAAATCAAAACAGCTGTAGATAGGTTAGCCGGTAATATCAAGCCTACAATAACAAATACCCAACCCCAAAAATTTTTTAAACTTTCGATGAAAGTTATTTTACTCAAATCGTTTTTGCCGAAAAACCGGGCTGCAAACATCATCAAAAACACGAATGCAATGGTTGACGGTTGAATACTTCCCACACCCGGAATGTGTATCCAACGACTGGCATTAGCGCCCCCCATCGTAATGCCACGTGTAATGGTATATGCCAAAAGTATAACAATAACAGGCATAGCCGCTTTCGAGATATGTGAAAAATATTTCGGGTTAAATCTGTGTGTGATAAAAATGATTAACCAGCCTATTGAAACGTGGATAAAGTGTTTTATCCCGAAGAACAACGGACTGTTTTTTTCATACACATTAGCCAAATTGCTACTGGCGCTATATACTATCCAGAATGAAAACAGCAGTAGCAAAACGGTGTAAACCCAAAGTTGGCGATCGCCTGATATTTTTTTGATAATTTGCATCATCGCATTATAAATTTTTAACGGCATTTACAAATTGCTGTCCACGGTCTTGATAATCTGCAAAACGCAAATCGGGTTTGCAAGCAGGTGATAATAAGACTGTTGTTCCTTGTTCACTGATTTTGTTTGCTAGTCGCACTGCTTCAGTCATCGTAGCAACTTCATAAATATCATCAATAACCGGGGTGAAATAAACATTCAATCGTGAATTGTCATTACCGATCATGATAATAGCATCTACTTTTCGGCGTACCAACGGCATCAAATCCCAATAGTCGGTTTTGGCATCATCACCACCGGCAATCCAAATAACCGGTTTGCGAATGCTTTGCAAAGCAAAATAGGTTGCGTTGACGTTCTCCGCCTTGGAATCATTGATGTATATGACGCCGTTTTTAACACGTACTTGTTCCATGCGGTTCGGTACATTGGTGAATGAACGGAATGGTTTAATCAATGCTTTTCTTTTTTTGATAATTCTTTCTGTCATTTTTTTGGTTATTTGGTTTCAGATTTACGATCCCAGATTTCAGATTTTCAGATGTTGCATCGCAACGTCTCTACATTTTCAATTTTCAATTATCCATTCTCAATTTAGACGCACGGGTCGTGCGTCTCTATAACTTTCAACTTTTTTAACTTTCAACTTTCAACTAGTAGTTACCTGACTTTCAAACTAATAATGCTTATGGCTGCGAGAATAATCCCGATAATCCAAAATCTTACAACTATTTTATTTTCATGCCAATTTGATTTTTGAAAATGATGATGAATAGGCGCCATTTTAAATATTCTTCGTCCTTCACCATATTTTCTTTTGGTATATTTAAACCAATATCTTTGTAATAGTACAGAAGCGTTTTCCATGACGAAAATGCCTGCCAAAATTGGTAGCAATAATTCCTTTCTGATAAACAATGCTACAACTGCTATGATAGCTCCAATGGTCAAACTGCCTGTATCCCCCATAAATACTTGTGCAGGAAAGGCGTTGAACCACAAAAAACCGACTAAGGCGCCCGCAAAAGCACTGATAAATACCGAGACTTCTCCAATGCTGGGGATATACATAATATTCAAGTAATCAGAAATTAAAATATTACCTGAAATCCATGCAAAAAGTGCCAGCGCAACAACAATGATAGCCGATGTGCCTGCTGCTAATCCGTCAATACCGTCGGTCAGGTTGGCTGCATTTGACACGGCAGTGATGATAAAAATCACTACAAAAATGAATAAAATCCAAGCGAATTTTTCCAGTGACGGACTGATAGATTTCAATATGTTGGCGTAATCAAACTCGTTATTTTTTACTAACGGAATGGTTGTTTTTAAAGATTTTTCGGGCTGGTTAAAATTTTCACCCAATTTTTTGTGTACTAGTGCCTGATTGTTAAAGTTTTCAGTCCTGATTGTGATATTTTGATTTAACAACATAACGGCTCCAATGACTATTCCCAAACTGACTTGTCCCAAGATTTTAAATTTGCCCGCCAGTCCTTCTTTGTTCTTTTTAATTACTTTGATATAGTCGTCTGCAAATCCTATAAAGCCCATCCAAAGTAGGGTGATCAGTAGCAACTGAATGTAAATGTTTCTCAAATCATTAAACAATAAAACCGGAATTAAGGTGGCTAAAATGATGATAATACCACCCATGGTAGGCGTACCTTCTTTGCTTTTTTGACCTTCCAATCCCAAATCGCGAACAGTTTCGCCTATTTGCATACGACGCAACCGGGCAATGATTTTCTTCCCGACCAACAATGAGAAGAGTAGGGCGGTAATAAAAGCCATACCTGAGCGGAATGACAAGTATTCAAATAAGCCGGCACCCGGGAAATTGTTTAATATGTATTTGAAAAAATAGAATAACATAATTTTTTGTTTATATAGTTTTTTGTATCAGTCCGAATACGATTTTAATTTCTTCTCTATCGTCAAAATGTGACTTTTCTCCCTTCACTATTTGATAATCTTCGTGTCCTTTACCTGCAATTAGGATGATGTCCCCGGGATTTGCCAGTTTTCCGGCCGCTTTTATAGCTTCTCGTCTGTCGGTGATGCGAATGGTTTTTTTGTAATGTTCGCCCGGTACACCGGCTTCCATATCATCGATTATGGCGTTGGGATCTTCATCCCGTGGATTGTCCGATGTAAAAATGACCGTATCACTCAAGCGTGCAGCTACTTCTGCCATTTCAGGGCGTTTGGTTTTGTCTCTATTACCACCGGCACCTACTACAGTTATAAGTTGCTCTGTATTTCGGGGGCGAATATCATTGATTGTTTTTAAGACATTTTCCAAGGCGTCGGGTGTGTGGGCGTAATCGACGATTGCAATTTTACCTTCGGGTGAAATAATCAATTCAAACCGTCCGGCGACGCTTTGCAATTCGCTTAAGATTTGTAAAATGTCAAAAGGCTCCATGCCTAACAGGTCGGCAATGCCGAAAACAGCCAAAACATTGTAGGCGTTGAACTTGCCTACTAAGCGTATCCAAACGTCCATTTGGTTGATATCTAACAACATGCTTTCAAAATTTTGCTCCAAAATCTTAGCTTTATAATCTGCAGGATTTTTTAGGGCGTACGTCAGTTTGTTAGCTTTAGTGTTTTGCAACATGAAAGGACCGTTTTTGTCGTCGGCGTTGACCAGTGCAAAGGCTTCTTTTTTCAATCCGTCAAAAAACTGCTTTTTTGTATCACGATAATTGATAAATGTTTCGTGATAGTCGAGGTGGTCGTGGGTTAAATTGGTAAATACGCCACCATCAAAATCTAAACCTGCAGTGCGTTTTTGGTCAATTCCATGAGAGCTGACTTCCATAAATGCATGTGTGACGCCTTTTTTGACCATTTCGTTCAAGTAATGATTGATCATCAACGGGTCGGGGGTGGTGTGTGTGGCCGGATAGGTTTCGCCGTCAATCAAGATGACTACGGTTGATAACAAACCTGCTTTGTAACCTGCTTTTCTAAATAATTTATAGGCCAAAGTGGCAGTGGTTGTCTTACCGTTTGTGCCGGTAATACCAACTAATTTCATTTTTTGTGACGGATTGTCGTAAAAGTTGGAAGCCATTAATGCCAAAGCCAAATGTGTGTCCGCAACTTGTATTTGAACAACATCGCCGGGGATATTTTCTTGCCAATTTTCCACGACGATAACTTTGGCACCGTTTTCAATAGCTTTATCGATAAACAAATGTCCGTCAGCTTGTACACCTTTGAGCGCTACAAATAAATCGCCGTCTTGTACCAGACGCGAATCGTAGCGGATTTGTGCTATCTGCATATCATCAGCCACTTTACCCTTAATAAAGTTTATGTTTGATAATATGTTTTTTATTTTTTTCATTTTGTTTATTGGTTATCTGGTTATTTGGTTAATCTGTTATCTGGTTATTTGTTGTCGGATGTCCGATGTATTATTCATTTCACATTTCGCTTTTTTACCACTGAGCGATGCACTGAGCCTGCCGAAGTGTTTCACAGTTATTTTTCATATTATAAATTCCTCTTATCCCTCATCACTTATCCCTTATCCCTTATCAAATTCGCACTTTATCGCTTTCCACTTGGCACTATCCACTTATGCATTCTTCAACTCATTTTCAGTTCCACTTTCTGCCGTCTTTTTATTCGTGTTCCCCTTGGAATTGACTGGCTGATAACTTTTCCGCTACCGTTCATTTTGACCTTCAATCCCATATTTTCTAAGATGTATAAGGCATCTTTTGCCGGTAAGCCTTTCAAATCGGGCATTACGGTTTGGTATTTTTCTACAATTTTTTCAGTTTTCAGTGATGATTTCGGGTTTATTTGTGCCAAACGTATTTCTCGTGGTGTTTTGCCGTAAACATATTGTGCCAACGAATCAAAAACCGGTGCTGCTACAACATTGCCGTAATATCCCTTTTCACTATTGGGTTTGTGTATTACCACAATCATTGAATACTTTGGATTGTCAGCCGGAAAATAGCCTACAAATGACGAGATGTATTGTCTTTTTTCTTTCCAATAATCCGCCTGTGCCGTACCGGTTTTGCCGGCAATGGATACATAATTGTTCTTGATATTGGTGGCAGTTCCTCTCAGCACAACTCCTTTCATCATCTCTTGCATTTTATGTACGGTTTCTTCCGATGCTATGGACGGATTTATCACTTCGGGTTCAAAAGTTTTAATATTTTTATCAAAAGATTTAATAGCATTGACCAAATAAGGTTTCATCAATTTACCATTGTTAGCAATAGCGTTGTAGTATGCTAATACTTGAATATCAGTCATCTCTACACCATATCCGTAAGCCATCCACGGCAATGAAATACCACTCCAATTTTTATCTTTGGGTTCGGGGATATATGGCTTGCCTTCTCCTTTGATGTCAATTTTTACTTTTTCATGAATACCTATATTATATAAACGGTTCAAAAATTTTCTCGGATTATCTTTGTAATTCAGATAGACTAGTTTTACGGTTCCTACGTTAGAGCTTTTTTCAAAGACTTGCTGTACCGTGATTTTTCCCATACCGCCTCTGTGAGCATCTCTGACTATTTTATTATATATTTTATAGGTACCGTTTCCCGTATCGACTACATCGTTAATATCTGCAATTTTATCCTCCAGTAAAGCCATTATTGAAAATAATTTGAAGGTTGAACCGGGTTCGTGAGTTTCGTAAACAGCGTAATTTCGCAATTCTCTATAGTCTCCCGATTTTGTTTTTCCCAAATTTACCATAGCTTTTATGGCACCGGTTTTTACTTCCATAATGACGACACTGCCGTGGTCTGCTTCATATTTTTGTAATTGTTTCAACAGAGTTTGATGTGCCATATCTTGTATATCAACGTTGATATTAGTCACAACGTCATAGCCGTCTTCGGGTTCAATATCATTGATATCACTCAAAGGTTTCCAAACACCATATTTAATTTTTTGTTTCTTTTGCATTCCGTCTTTTCCTTTCAGGTAAACGGAAAAGGCGCCTTCAATCCCGGCTTGATTGCCTTTGCCACGGTCAAAACCAATGGTTCTTTTAAGTACTTTACCCAGCGGGTAAGCACGTTCTGTATGCATTTGTGCTATAAAACCACCTTTGTTGCCACCTAGTTTGAACAAAGGGAATTGTTTGATTTTTTGATACTTGGAAAAGTTGATGTTATTGATTACTTTGATGTACTTGCGATTGTTTTTGCGGGCTTTAACAAAAGCTTGTTTCCACTGATTTTGTGGTTTTCCCGTAAAACGTGATAATTCGGCTGTCAGTGCATCGATATAGTTGTTGAAATTTTTCTTGGATGGTGCCGTCGGGTCAAAAGCTATATCATAGCGTGGTACTGATGTTGCCAAGATACTTCCGTCATCGGCGTATATGTTACCACGATTGGCTTTGATGGTAAATTCGCCTACTGTATATTTTTGAGCCAATGCACGGTATTTGTTTCCTTCTATATATTGAATGTTGATCAATTGCGCAACAATCAAAATGGCAAAAAGGAATAAGGCGAAAAATATCCACCCGCTTCTGTTGATAATATTTACGTTTTTTTGGCTCATTCTTTAGTTTCCAGTTTTATTTTTATCGGTTGTTTTTTTGATGGTACAAATCCTTTTGTTTTTAATCGTTGAATGACTTCACTGGCCATTTTTTTCTTGATAACTTTTGCTTTCAATTCTACATATTCCGACCGCAGAGCTTTGATTTCTTTGTTAAGTCTGACCGTTTTTTTAACTTTAGCATCAGCTTCATGAGATAAATTGATGATAGTTAATCCCATTGCAACCAACATTAATATATATAGCCAATTTTTAGTGGCATTTTCGTTGATCAGATATTCCGCTTTTATGATAGACCAAAAACTCATAATTCAAAAGCTTCTTCGGTTCTTTCAGCTATACGCAATCTGGCACTTCTCGCTCTGGGATTTTGTGCAATTTCCACCTCAGTGGGTACAATCAATTTGCCTGTTTTTTTGAACGGTACGGAAATGTTACCGTAAAAATCTTTTTCAGGTTGTCCTTCAAACAAGCCGTCTCTAATAAAACGTTTTACCAAGCGGTCTTCAAGTGAGTGGTATGAAATCACACTCAATCGTCCGCCGGGTTTAATCAGTATGGCAGCTTGGTGCAACATTTTTTTTAGCGCTTCCAATTCACCATTGACTTCTATACGAATGGCTTGATACAATTTGGCTAAAAACTTGTTTGTTTTGAGTTTCGGAAAATGTTTTGAAACAATTTCGTTTAATTCGCCGGTTGTTTCAATAGGTTTTTCGCTACGTGCTTTGACAATGGATTTAGCTAAAGTTGAAGCATTTTTAAGGTCACCGTATTGAAAAAATATTTTGCGCAATTCATACTCATCATATTGATTGACAACTTCATAAGCAGATAACCCGGCACTTTTGTCCATGCGCATATCCAGCTTTTCGTCGTAGCGGGTTGAAAAACCGCGTTTGGGTTGATTGATTTGATGTGATGAAATCCCCAAATCTGCCAAAATGCCATCTACTTCTTTCACACCTTCAAGACGTAAATAATTACGCATATTGGCAAAGTTGCCTTCAATCAAAGTAAATCGCAGATCGTCAATTTTGTTTTGTAGGGCGTCAGCATCTTGATCAAAGGCATAGAGCCTGCCGTTTTCGTTCAAATTCTTGAGTATCTCACGAGAATGACCACCACCGCCGAATGTTACATCAACATAAGTGCCGTCCGGTTTGATATTCAAACCTGCAACAGATTCTTTGAGCAAAACGGGGATATGATATGTCTGCGGTGTGTCACTCATTGTCAAAATTTTTATTCGTCGTCAAAGTCGATGTCGCCCATTACGTCTTCAGCCAAGTCAGAGAAGTCTTCGGAGCTTTCTTTCAAGAATGCTTCGTATGCTTCTTTATCCCATATTTGCATGATGTTGATAGCTGATGCAATCACAATTTCCTTTTGTAAGCCGGCAACATTAACCAAGTCTTTCGGTATTTGCAATCTCCCTGTGCTGTCAATGTTAACATTTCGAACACCGGCTAAAAAACGGGTTAGGAAATCTATATTTTTCTTTTTGAATGGGTTTAGTTTTTTTAACTTAGCCATTAGCTTGTCCCATTCATTTTTTGGGTGCATCTCCAGGTTGTTGTAAAAAACAGCTCTTTTCAGTACAAACTCACTCATTCCCAAATTCTCAAACTGCTTGCGCAATTCAGCGGGTAGCATTACTCTACCTTTTGAATCCATTTTGCAATAATATGTGCCGTTTAAGAAATCCATTTATGACTTTGCTTTAACATCCCAAAATTACAAAATAAAATTGCACTTTTTACTACTTTTTACCACATTGTTGATAACTTTTGTTTATTTGAATATTTTTTGCAAAAACAAAGATTTTGTTAACTTATTCTAAACAAAAAATCGTATTTGATAAAAAAAACTTAACGATTAAAGGGGGTAAATCGGTGGTTTTGTTAATATTTTGGTTGAATAATTAATGTGAATGTGTCTCAAAACGTCAAAAATGCTGGGCAAACGCACTATAAAAATTATGCCTCGTCTTGATTTTTGTTGACTTTTCGAGTCAACCTATTTCAGGACAAGTCATATCACTCCTCACTCCTCACTCCTCACTCCTCACTCCTCACTCCTCATTCCTCCCTCCTCAATAAACAAATACCTCCCTCATTTACAAAGCATTATAAAAACGAAAAAAAATATTTTCATTTTTGAATATAAATTCATAAAAAACTTATTATATTTGCACCCCGAAAGCGTAACGGCGAGGTAGCTCAGACGGTTAGAGCGTCGGATTCATAACCCGGAGGTCGCGGGTTCAATTCCCGCCCTCGCTACATATACTTGAAAAAACTAAGAAAAAGGAGAGTTGGCAGAGAGGTCGAATGCGGCGGTCTTGAAAACCGTTGTGGGGCAACCCACCGGGGGTTCGAATCCCTCACTCTCCGCAAAAAAGCTTGTACCAGTCGGTGCAAGCTTTTTTTGTTTAGAATTATATTTTACGTTGAGATGACGGCTGTTGAGATGCACGGCCGTGCCTCCATTATTTTATTTCCTTTATTAATATAATGTATGTCGGGAAGTGGTCACTGTAACCACCAAGGAATTGTCCGCCAACTAATGTTCTCTTAGGATAGCCTTTGTATCGTCCTGACCGGTTTTTCATAAATTCACGACTGTATATACCGGCTTTCCAAAAATGAAATTTATCATCTGCATCGTGAAGGAGTCCGGGAGTAATCATGATTTGGTCAAATAAGTTCCAACTGTCTCTGTATGCCAACGTACCGATACCTCTGTTAAAAAACGGTTCCATGACATTGTAAACCATACCTTTTTTGACTTCGCTTTTGTCAGCTTTGGCTTGCAGAACTCTTTTAACACTCGGACTGCTGGGATCGTCATTCAAGTCACCCATAATGATAATTTTTGCATTAGGATTTTCTTGCAACAGAGAGTCTTTGATGTGTTTGGTCAGTTCGGCTGCTTTGATACGTTTTGGTAAACTCCGGGCTTCTCCACCGCGACGTGAAGGCCAGTGATTAACAATAATGCTGATTATTTCATCATCCAGAACACCGGTTACAACCAGCTGATCACGGGTGTAGATACGGTTGTGCGTTTCATTGTCATAAATATATAGCGGATATTTTTCAGAATTTATCGGGTGAAAAACATCTTTTTGATAAATTAATCCTACATCAATACCACGTCGGTCAGGCGAATCGTAATGAATGATTTGGTAACCTTTTCCTTTTAAGTCGCCCGTTGCAATTAAATCTTTCATTACTTGAGCATTTTCCACTTCGGCTACTCCGATAATCACAGGAGATACGTGTGTTTCTTTTCTTCCGATATCAGCTATGACTTTAGCCAAATGTTCGAGTTTGGTATGGTATTTTTTAGAAGTCCAGTGATCACGACCTTCAGGAGTATAATCATCATCTCTGGTTTTTGGGTCGTTAATTGTATCAAAGAGGTTTTCCAAGTTATAAAAAGCGATGGTTCTAGCCAGATATTTTTTTTGGGTAGTGTTTTGAGATTTTTGTGCTGTTTGTTGGGTAGGTCCACAACTTATCAAGTTGATAAGAAGTAATAATAATATGATTTTTTTCATAATTACTTGATATAAATTTAGTGAAATAAGTTTTCAAAAGTAAGAAAATTTACTCAAAATAAACTATCTTTGTCAACAAAATTTAAAGATATATAATAATACAATAGTATGAAAAAAACAACATTGTTTACATTGCTTTTCATTTTGATGACAAGTTTCGGCTATGCGCAGTTGTCGTCGGTCAGTGCATCTGTCAAAGATAGCGAAACCGGTGACCCGATAGTTGGAGCTGTTATCAAGATTGAAAATCCTGATTTGCAAACCCGTACAAATAACAAAGGTTTTTTTGTTTTGAAACAAGTGCCGGTTGGTAAACGGGTATTAATTGTGTCGGCAGATAATTATCAAACACAATCAATGGCTGTTGTGTTGGTGCCCAATAAGCCGGTAAAATTAGATGATATTTTATTGGATCCGGTGAATGAATTTGAGTCATTGAGTATTATCACATTATCATCTGAAGATTTGTCTGATGACGAAGTCGGTACCGGAAATGATAATATTGCCGGTATTTTACAATCGTCCAAAGACATTTATCAAAGAATTGCCTCTTTTAATTTCGGACAAGTTTGGTACAAAACACGTGGTTATGATTCCAATTTGGGAGAAGTGCAATTTAACGGCATCCCGATGAACAAAATTTCAAACGGACGTCCGCAGTGGAGTGATTGGGGTGGTTTGAATGATGTGCTTCGTAATCAGGAATTTACAAACGGATTAGCGCCTTCGGAAACTTCTTTTGGTGGCGTTTTGGGAACAACTAATTTTATTACCAGAGCATCAAAAATGCGTAAAGGCGGTCGTGTTTCAAATGCTGTTACCAATTCCAATTACGTAGGCCGTTTTATGGCATCGTATAATACCGGTATGATGAGCAACGGCTGGGCAGCCAGTGTGTTGATGTCCAGACGATACGGGCAAGAAGGTTATTATGAAGGATCGACTTACAATGCTTGGGGTGGCTTTATTGCTTTGGAAAAACAATTAAACGAAAACCACAGTTTAAATTTTACGGCGTTTTATACACCTAATCGTCGTGGAAAAAATTCGCCCAATACACAAGAAGTATATGATTTGGGGGGGCATCGCTACAATGCTTACTGGGGTTGGCAAGAGAACAGAAAGCGAAATGCACGCGTCAAAGAAATCAAAGAGCCGACTTTTATGTTGAGTCATTATTGGACTATTGACGAGCATACCAATTTGAATACGAATGTAATGTATCAAACGGGGACAATTGCCAATAGCCGTATTGATTACTGGGGACTTAATCCCGATCCGACTTATTATCAAAAATTACCGAGTTACTTTTTGAGACATAAGGGACATGAAGATTTTGAAAGTGCTTATGTGCGCAGTAGATATTTCTTGAATAAAACCCGTAAAAGTCAAATCATGTGGGACGATTTGTATTATGCCAACCACTTAGCTAATATTCATGGCGAGCCTGCTTATTATTTGTTGTACGATGATGTTAACAAAGACAATGTTTTGG
>JALVLX010000023.1 GCA_027032855.1 Flavobacteriales bacterium
GGTTTATATGACATAAAACATATCACGACCCCATACGAAATAATCTAAAATGTAGTGCCTACACAAAACAGCAATACGCTATAAATCAATATCTTAACTCTAAAAATGTGCGAAGTCAGGAGATGCCAATTACTAAACTTGCCAAAGTCAGATTTCAGATTTTTTTAACCCCCGACCTTTGTCGGGACAGGCATATAAGACATATAAATTCATATAAGATAAATTAGTTGAAGGTTGAAAGTTAAAAGTTGAAAGTTCTTTTTATGTGAAAAGTGATAAAGTGAAATTCTTTCTTCTTTTGTGTTCTCATAGGTCTTATGCGGTTATTATACCGGCAATATATTTATACAATTCCACCCCACGAATCTGAAATTAAATTTTCTCTGCCTTTTACTGCAAATACATTTTGAATGTAAAATTGCGAAAATGTTCCTGACATGATAATTGAATTTTATTTAATGTATTTTTCCTGACTTCGCACATAAACACTACATAGAAGCTTCAAACAGCCCAAAAATAGGGGGATTTAATTTTTCCTCGTCGTGTAGTGCCTAATCTGATATTTAGAACGATTCTAAACGATTTTTTTTGTATATTTGCCCTATGTTTGTAAGAAGAAAAACCAGTAAAAATAGTCCCAAAGTAGCCATTCAATTAGTTGAGAATGTTAGAGTGGGCAAGAAAGTTAAACAAAAGATTATCAGACACTTTGGTACGGCACTCAATGAAGATGAAGCAAAAGTGTTAACACGTTTGGCATTAGTTTATAAAGAAAAATTGTTAAAGCAATCACAACAATTAGAATTGTTTGAAAGAGGCGATATGGAAGCCATTGAGAAGTTAGTTGAAAGTTCACAAGCCAAACAACCGGATAGATTAGACGTTAATTTAAAAAACATTGTAGAAGAAAAGCGTATAACAACCGGCATTCATCAAGTATTCGGTAAAATATTTGACAATGTTGGTTTTAATACCGTTTTAAAAAACCCTTCAAGAAAAAAATCATCCGTAAAGTTATTGAAAAATGTTGTCTTGGGTAGGATTGCAGAGCCGTTAAGCAAACGTTCCACAGCAAGAATGTTAACAGAAGAATATGGTATAAATACGCAACTGACAGCTATTTATAGAATGATGGATTATATAGACGATGAGGTAATCGATAGAATTCAAGACAAAACTTATGCTTACACCAAACAATTAAAAGGCGAACAGCTCGATGTTGTTTTTTACGATTGCACCACACTTTATTTTGAGAGTTTTAACCAAGAAGGCTTAATGCAGAATGGTTATAGCAAGGATGGTAAATTTAATCAAGCCCAAATCATTTTATCGATTTTAGTTACCAAACAAGGACTGCCTGTTGGTTATCAAGTATATGCCGGTAATACATTTGAGGGCAATACGCTTGAAGATGCTATTAAACGCATCAAAGAAAAATATAATATCGGCGAAGTTATTTTTGTTGCCGATTCCGGTTTAATCAGTCATAAGAACATCAATGAGTTGCACAATAACAATGTGTCTTTCATAATTGGCGCACGTATCAAAAACCAAAACAAGGAAATAACCGCTAAAATTCTGGATAAATCAGACTATAAAAAAATCGACAGCAAACAACACGAAACCGGACTATTATACAAGCAAATACCCATTAATGAACATTTTACAATGACGGTAACTTACAGTCCTAAACGTGCAGAAAAAGACAAATATGATAGAGAAAAAGCTATTGAAAAACTAAAAAACAAATTACAAAGATCAAAAAATCCAAAAGAATTGTTAAGCAATTTCGGATATAAAAAATTCATAAAAGTTAAAGGGGAAGCCAATCTGGAAATCGATGAACAAAAATTAAAAGAAGCAGAAAAATGGGATGGTTTAAAAGGTATTATAAGTAACACAAAAACCTTAACGGCATTACAACAAATCACGCATTATTCGGGTCTTTGGCAAGTAGAAGAAACCTTTAGAATCAGCAAACATGATGTCAAAATGCGTCCCATTTATCATTGGAC